>JAAYVC010000102.1 GCA_012517375.1 bacterium
CACGCCGGCTTCGGCGTCTCGCAATGACATGTGGAGGAAGTGTCGTTGCGAGATTTTGTCCGACAAAATCGAAGCAATCCCAAGGCAGTGCATCAAAACACCAGACTGGCTCTGTGAGGTTGCTTCGATCGCTCGTATGCGGAAAGAATTTCCGCCAATGCCGCCTCCGGCGGCTACCCCTCCCCCTTGATGGGGGAGGCTGGGTGGGGGTGTGCGGTCTGGAAGATCGTTTGCCGAACGTGAGCGTTCGGCCCATGCGGCTTCCAGCCGCTCCCTAGCAATGACGTTGTAAGGGTTTGAAGGAGAGCGGTTTACAGTCCCTTGACCTGGCGGACAACCTCAGCGTAGTCCGGTGAGCGGAAGAGTGCCGAGCCCACGACGAGGATATCGGCGCCTGCGTCGCGGATTCCTTGAGCTGTTTCAGGGTTGACCCCGCCGTCAACGGAGATGGGCGTTGAGAGCGCCTGGCGTTCTATCTCACGCTTTAGATTGTATATGCGATCAACAGTTTCAGGAATGAAGCCCTGACCGCCGAACCCGGGGTAAACGCTCATAAGCAAAACCTGCGAGAGGTCTGGCAGAAGGGGGTACACTGTTTCGAGCGGGGTATTGGGGTTAAGCGTCGCACCTACTGGAATTGCAAGTTCGAGGAGGTGGGCGAGCGTGAGGTCTGTGGCTACTTCCACGTGGTAGAGTATCTCGTCCGCGCCGGTTTCAATGAACCGGGGCGCGTACTTTACGGGGTCTGCAATCATAAGGTGCGCACGCAGGGGAAGCCCGGTCAGCTTGCGGATGTGTGAAGTGACGGGCGGGCCGAAGCTTATGTTCGGCACGAAGTGGCCGTCCATCACGTCGAGGTGGAATGCATCCACGCCGGCGCGTTCAGCCGCGCCGATTTCTTCTCCAAGTCTAGAAAAATCGCAGTTTAATATGGATGCTGATACCTGAATCATCTTAAAACCTTTTTAGTCCTGTCCCCTGCCCGACGTGACAAGACGGTGTGAGGATCAGGGTTCCTGACCTACCGTAACTCGAACGGTATCGCCCGCTTTGAGCAATACGCCAGGGTCAGGTGTCTGCAGAATCACTATTCCGCCCTTGCCCTGCATCGGCATCTTGGCAACATCGCCAAGAACGAGAGAATCACGCTCGATAACGGAGCGGGCGCGATCGAGCGGCATATCTATCACAGTCGGCATGGGTATGTTTTTGTCCGCTGAACCGGCGGAGATGTAGAGGTGGAGCTTGGTTCCCGGCGTAACGCGTATCTCGGGGTCGGGCTTCATCGAGACGATGCGGCCTGGGCCAATCGTATCGCTCTGCACGGTATCGAGCTTTTCAATCTCAAACCCGCGCCTCTTTGCTATGGATGTGGCTTGCTCCAGAGTGAGACCCAGAAGATACGGAACTCTGACGGCCTCTACGCCGCTCGAAACGACCAGCTGCACGAGGCGGCCCTTTTTTGCCTTCGTTCCTCCTACAGGCTTTTGTTCTATAACGACGCCTTCTTCATAGAGGGTATCGGGTCTTTTCTGGTCGCCGACAGCCTGAAAACCCTTTTCGTCAAGAACTACAATCGCCTCTTCAAGCGGTATGCCCACGACGTTCGGAATCTCTATGTTCTTGCTCTTCCCTACTATAAGAGGCATAACTATGAAGTTTGCTACAAGAACACCCACTACGAAGACGGCTATCAGACCTGCGATTGTCAAAAGAACACGCAGGAAGATTCGTGAACCCTTCTTCTCGGCCATATTAACGCAGCACTCCTGCGACAACGAGGTCTACCTCCGAACCCTTTGCTGCCTTCTGGCCAGCCGCAGGCGCCTGTCTCATTATTATGCCCTGGTAGTACTCGGTGGTCACTTCGTAGCGGATATCGCCTATGGTGAAGCCCTTATCTTCAAGTATCTTCTTGGCATCGCTCAGGCGCTTCCCCGTAACCTTGGGGACATCTATCTCGCTCGGTCCAAGACTCACGTAAAGGGTAATCATCGAGCCCTTTTCTACCCTTTGGCCGGCCGAAGGGCTCGTGCCTATGATGAGGTCTTCGTCCACCGAATCGTGCTCGGAAACCACGTCTTCCACAAAAAGGCCTGCTGCCTGCAGCATCTCGGTTGCATGCACAAGATCAAAACCCTTCAAATCCGGAATCGATACGGTCGGTTTTCCGCTGCTTATAACAACGCTTACCGGTTCTCCCCTTTTTATCCTTGTACCTGCTTCAGGATTCTGACTTATTATTACTCCTTCGTCAAGCTCGCTCGACTCCTCGCCTGCAAGCTTGAGAACCATTCGGTATTTTTGAGATACCTTCTGGGCTTCGGCAAGGGTCATGCCCTCAAACTGGGGAACCGGCCGGTTGAACAATCCCAGCAATGAAGGGATGTTGAACGCTGCAGTAACTAAAAGCGACACTAAAAGGGCAACACCGGCTGATATTCCGATTGTTACCCATATGGATCTGTTCTCTTTTCTCATTTCTTCATTCATTGTTTAATGCCCTCCTCGATCATTTAGGTTTTTCAATGTTTGTCAACGGCTTCGAGAATACAAAAAGCCTGTAACCCTCTGAAGAACGCGAAAAAACTCCGTCCTTTGCATAAACGCTGACTTTAAGGATATAGTTTTCACCCGGAACAAGCTTATCCGTGTCTATCTCCCATACAACTTTGTCTTTTCCGGTTGATTTTATATCCCTTGTCAGGAACACCTGGCCGTCGGGAACAGGAGCAAGAGTTTTAAGGGTCATAAGCTGGGCTTTGTACGATGAAACATCCTTCAATGGTTTCCATTCTAATACTAGTCTTGTTCTTTCAGGACCGCTTTGCGTTCTTTCTGCCGCTTCTTCGTTTTCTTGAAGGACGTATACAGTGTCTTTGATGAGGAACGTTAAAGGCTCCATTGTATTGCAGGTAAAATCACGAACCACCGATGCCCTGCCTTTGTGCAGCAGAAGCAGACGGTACTCGAAACTGGACCCTGGAACCAGACTATCAGGATCATTAAAGCTCATGGTTGCGCCGCTCAAATTCATTGAGTCGACGGCCAGGAAATCGTAAGCATCTTTCCTTTCAAGCACTATGAACTCACCCTGCTCTTTTCCCAGCCCTGACCATGAGAAATCGATGAGCGAATAAGCCGACGGTTCTTCAAACTCGGTCAAGCTTACGCTTCTTGTCAAAGCATTCACTTCCTCCAGCTCCGTCCTGTAATTCTGTTCGTTTATATTATCGCAGTCCAAGGCTACAACCGTGACGCCTGCAGCGATAAGTATTATTAACGCCAGTAAGTATCTGGCCATCACGCCTCCTTGTTTAGACCCTCAATCTTACGGGAAAGAGAGTCCGTGTCAATAGCAAGGGTTTTTGTTCGGGAGCGCTCGCCCTTGATGATTTTAATTCGGCTTCGGGGTATGGAAAAGAATTTGGATACAACCTCAATAAGTTCGTAATTTGCCTTGCCTTTATCGGGAGCGGAATGCAGCCACACCTTGAGTGCGGTTTCAGAAAGCCTTTCTATCTTTTGGATTGACGATTTTGGTACGACCCTGACCTGGACCACTATCAAGCTTCCGCCTCATCGGATAATTTAAGACGCACGCCCCTTGTGGAGTCGCTCATGAAACCAAGAAACTCCCTTGCCTCGAATGTGTCCTTCTCTTCAGGCGTAAGGGCTTGTTCGAGCGTATCCTGACTCCTGTAGGCGATTCTGAAGAGTTTCTTTACAAGCATCCGGCTCTCCTCGGAAAAGCCAGCCCTTTCAAGACCAACACGGTTGACGCCTACAATCCTGAAAGGATGGCCCGAACCCAGAAGAAAGGGCGGCAAGTCCTGCGTCAGGTAAGAGTGCGCGCCCACCATGGCAAGCCTGCCAATTCGCACGAACTGGTGAACGCCTGATGAGCCTCCAATGAATGCGCCCTCGCCGACCCGTACATAACCTGCCAGCTGGACTGCGTTCACGACCACCACGTTTTCTTCCAAGCTGCAGTTATGCGAAACATGTGCATAAGCCATAATGAGCGAACCTGAGCCTATCACCGTAGCCTTGCCCCTGCCCGTGGCGCGATGGACGGTTGCAAACTCCCTGATGCATACGTTGTCGCCGATGTAAACAAAACTCTCCTCTCCCTTAAAACTCGTGTCCTGAGGCTTGCCGCCTATTACCGAATGCTCGCCTATAGAGCAGTTGACTCCGGTAACAACCCCCTTTTTAACGACCGCATGTGCGGCTATTGTGCTTGAGGCTCCTATCCTGACCCCCTCCTCTATCACCGCATAAGGTCCTGCCCTAACGCCTTTTTCGAGAATGGCGCCAGGCGATACGATAGCGGTTTCATGGATGTTCATTATCTGATCGACGAGAAGGTATCTAGAGCATATCGCTATTCTTTCGGGAACAGTCCTACCAGAAAGGTGCCTGATGCTGCAAGTTCACCATCTACGTGCGCTTGCGCTTCAATCCTTGCCTGCTCGGTCTTTTCGGCGTTGCGGTGCATCGCTATTCGTGCGTGCATCTCAAGCTTGTCTCCCGGTCTTACTGCCTTGCGGAAACGAATCTTATCAATGCCCATGAAGAGCATGTTGCGTTCCTCGGTCTTATCCTTCTTCGCAAGGATTATGAGACCTCCGAGCTGAGCCATCGCTTCTATTATAAGGACGCCCGGCATCACAGGGAACTCCGGGAAATGACCGGGGAAATAAGGCTCATTGTGGGTTACGTTTTTGTAGCCCCAAATCTCGCCGTCCTCGAGCCTTGTTACCCTGTCCACCATGAGAAAGGGATAGCGATGATGCAGTTTTTCACGAATCTCGTCAATATTCATTGTCGACACTAAGAACCTCCTTGGTTCTTTTAAGTTTCTTTAAGAAGTAATTTAACGGCCTCGTGGGTTTGAAGATGGCCGGTTCCGAACGCCCAGATATGCGCGGCAAGCTGCTTTCCGAGAAGTGCAAGGTCGCCGACCATGTCAAGAACCTTATGCCGCAGCATCTCGTCCGAGAATCTTGCTGGATAAGGAAAGCTGAGCTTTTTGCTTTTCCGAACGCCGAAAGGATACTCGAACTCGGGAAATGTCCCTGATGCGAACGTTCTTGCAGGAGCGATAGACCTTGCGAATATCGCGCCAACATCAAGGAAACGCCTTAAGTTAAGTCCTTTGTGGAAGAAAACGTAGCTGATTCCGAGCCTCGGCGCAGGGCTCAGATAGAACACCCTGCCTTTAGAGATGAGGATGAACGATTTCTTAATGGAAAGCTTTTCGGGAGGCGCATCCTGCTCAACGATGCCCGCTCTCTTGATTGCCTTTACGTACTCGGAGGAGCTTCCGTCGAAAAAAGGCAGTTCCTCTCCGTCAATATCGACCGTGATGTTGTCAACGCCAAGTCCGTATATTGCCGCCAGAAGATGTTCGACGAAGGAGAGTTTGAACTGACCGTTCCTGATTATCACACGATTGGATTCCACGGACGCGTTGCGTACCTTTGGTTTGAAATCGAGCGCCGGATTCATATCCACCCGCCTTAAAACGACACCAGTACCGGGTTCGGCAGGCGACAACCAGAGCGTCGTCACCCCCTTAGCCCACAGGGTATTTCCCGAAAGCCTTATCTTTTTCTTAATTGTTCTCTGCTTCTTCATTATCTTTCCGATACGCTTCTCAAGAGCCTTGCCTGCGCACGCATAGTAAGCCGGTGCGGTCTTGCAGGTATGCCCGAAACGCATGCTCCGGGCTCTATGTCTTTGAAAACAGCAGACTTAGCGAGTACAACAGCGCCTTTGCCGATCCTTACGTGGTCCTTAACGCCCACCTGACCTGCAAGAATCACGTCATCCTCAAGCACGGAAGAGCCTGCTATTCCGCACTGTCCGGTTATGATGCATCTTTTCCCGACCTTCACGTTGTGAGCGATGTGCACGAGGTTATCAATCTTGGTACCCTTGCCTATCCTTGTTTCTCCGATTGCGGCCCTGTCGATGGTCACGCCAGCCGCTATCTCCACGTCATCCTCGATAACGACTGTTCCGAGCTGCGGGATGTGGAAGTGGTTGCCTTGCTCGTCGGCTGCATAGCCGAAACCCTCTGAACCTACCACCGAGCCTGCCCCGATGGATACATTCCTGCCTACAATGCACCTTTTGTGGATGGTCGCGTTGGGACCTATTGTGCAGTCAGCTCCGACGCTCGCGAAAGGTCCGATGTAGGTAAAAGGCAGAATGGTCGCCGAAGGGTCAACCCTGGCGCTTTTCGAGATGAATGCGAGCGTTCGTTCGGCTTCTTCATCCCGCTTTTCCGCAAACGCCTGAAGGGCTTTAGCCCATCCGAGCCGCACGTTGGCAACGACTATGAGGGAGCGTGCTCTGAAACTTGTCGGGCTGAGGGACGTTATCACGCAGCCGGCAATGGATGCGGCAAGTGCTTGCGCATCCTTACCTTCGTAGAAGGTCAGTTCGCTTCCACCCGCCTCTGCAAAGGAGGATGGCGATACAATCTCCAGGGAGCCGTCTCCCAGAAGCTCTCCTCCTGCAAGCTTATTGAGGAAGGCTGTCGTAGGCATCGGCGCTATTTTGTGGCAGGGGCCATACGCGATCGGATCATCTGTGCCGCCAGCCCTTTAGCTCTGCCCGCCAGATCTTTCTCTTCCTTTTCATCGATATCCTCGGACAGCGTCCACAACTTCTCGCCGCTCTTGGTGTTGTACAAATCGAGAGTATAAGCGATCCTGCCGGACTCCCACGTCACCGAACCTGTAAAGGCGAAATCGGCATTAAGATTCTGGCCGGCAGCCACGACGGTCGCGCTGTCCAGCTTGCTGCTTAAGTTCGAATTGTGATTCTGGAGTATCAGCGCAATGTCGGCTTCGCTTATCACTTCAAGATTGTACTCGCTTACAAAGCTCTTCACCGCGTCCAATACGGCGCCGCGGACCGTGGTATTCAGGTTATTAAATTGCGCCTTGGGCACTAAAGGGTAAACCGAAAGCACCGCCGCCTTTCTCTTTACTGAACTCGCAACAGACGCATACTCGCGGTTGAGTTCGGTAAGCACATCCTGCGTCATATCCATCCCTTCTTCGGCATACATGATGCTCCCCTGGGCAAGATCGAGAACCAGGCCTATGTCCTTATCAGCAGCAAGCTCTTCAATAGTCTTGTTTATCTTATCCAGCACAGGGTCAAACAGCTCCTTGTTCTTTGCGGCAACCTTTCCCTTATCGCCCCATATGTTCTGAGCGAAATCATCATATTTCTTGCGCATCTTTTCGATTTCGAGCTGTCTCGCCCTTAAGGCATCGCCTGAAAGCATAGGCTGCTGGGCCTTGAACTCGTCTTCCGTCGTCTGCAGAGCCAGGCGCATGGAATCAAGTTCGTGCTTCCACTGCCTTATCGAATTGTCCAGCGATGCGCGGGCAATCTTTGCGTCCTCATACTCGGCAAGAATCTTTTCCGAGTCCACATATGCAATCTTTGTCTGGGCATAAACGCTTCCCGAAAAAAGGAGCGCGCCCAGTATTGAAAGTAGGTATTTTTTCCCCATAGCCTTGAATTTAACCGCGTTTGAACGCTTTGTCAACCCTCTGATAAGATTCCTCGAGTTAACTTTTTTCCGGCTTGACGCCGGCCGCTTTTATCCTTAAAATGTTTTTGATAACATAAAGAGGAGGCAGATTGATTTCTGTAGTCATAAGTCTTGTTTTCGGGGCATTCGACATGCAGGAACTGAGCCTTCCAGCCCTTGATGCATCGGAGGCCGACTCCCTGCTTTTGTGCCTGCCCCACGTTTCAACCCCTGCGGACAACATCACGCTCCGCGGGAAAGAACCCATGCTCGAGCTTCCAATAATCCATGCCGGCGCATACTTCCGCTACGCTTTCGACCTGTATCAGCTCGACAGGAACCACTTCAAGGAAAGAATCAAGTCGAATCTGGAGGCGCTTAGAAAAGAGATGGAGCTCATCGGCGACCAGGGCAAAGTAAAGGCTTCACGCAGGGTCGAAGAGATCGGCGAAATAGAGAAAGCGATGGACGACGGCCTGGAACCCGATTCCGTGCTTAAGCTTTTCGCCTTTACGCAGGTGGAGATTAAAACGCTCGCGGCCGAATACGACCCCTGCGGAACCTATGCTTATGACCTCGGGGCATGGTGCGCCGCCATGGGTGTAAGGCTTGCATTCTACCCTGGCTGCTCGGACGAGCTATGTCAGACGCTTGTACTTTCGAGCGTCAATCTCCTGATAGAAAAGGTTGAACGCTTGGACAGCGAGCACTGGAACGAGATACTCTTGTCTCTTCCCAGAGACGATAAGACCCGGCTGCCTGATATAATAAACACGCTCGAGTTCCTCTCGGCGCTCTCCTACTATCCGCCGGTTACAGGCGACGCTCTCGCCGAGCTCTTTACAAAACTCGAGCTGGTTTACAAGGTGTTCGGAATGGAGTTCGTGGCTTAGAAAGAAATAAGCTTGACATGAGACAATATTTGTTTACAATTAACATAAGCTAAACCTAAGGAGAAGCATGGATCGTAAATTAGTAGCATTAAAGCTGTTGCTTGAGGAGGTGGGAATTCGTATACGAACAAATAATATTGTAGATCGGAAAACATTACAGAAAGCCATATGCCTTATACAAGCATCGGGAATAGATCTGGGGTATGAATTTAATTGGTATCTAAAAGGGCCATATTCATCTGCGCTGAGCGACGATTATTATAACTTAGTTAGAGCAATAGATAAAGAAAAAATAAGGAAAAGTGAATACCCGCTTACAGAATCAGTCACGAAAAAAATAAGGGAAATCCAAGACATCTTTAAACCTGAACTTCAATTTAAGAAAGGCAAAAGTGATTGGCTGGAACTTGTAGCTTCTGTTTGCTTTTTAAGAAATTCCGGTCGCACATGGATTGAAGTTAAGGAGATAATAGAAAATCGTAAACCTCACCTTAGTGTTTACGTTGACGTAGCAAAAAGAAAACTTAAGAAAGTTGGACTCGTGTCGTAATCCAAACAATGAGTAAACCACGAATAGATTTCCATGAACTTTTTAACTACAAGCGAATTTATGATTCTGTACACGGGACAATAGGTTTAAGTGAAACAGAATTAAAAATCCTGGATTGTCGCGCATTCCAACGTTTAAGAAATATAAAACAACTTGGGCTTGCGCACCTCGCTTTTCCAGAAGCGGATTACTCTAGGTTTTCTCATTCAATCGGCGTGTGTCATATTACGGGTCTGTTCTTAGAAAGTCTTTATAAAAATGGTTTCAAGTTAAGTAAACGAAATATCAAACGTTATCGATTAGCAGGGCTTTTACACGATATTGGCCACTACCCATTTTCACATACGATGGAACATGCTGTGCAAAAATACAATAAAAAAATCGATGACCAAGAAAAAACTCCAAAAATCCTGAAAACAACCGGCGCACCGACGCCTAAAGCTGATATGAAAATAGAATTTCTAAAACACGAAGATGTCGGTAAAGAAATATTAATGAATGATGAAGAAATAAAGAAGGTCCTAAAAAGTGGCGGTTTCAAACCAAAAGACATCTACCCAATCTTTACCGGAACAGACAAAAATCCTATTCCATGTCTCATAAGCTCAGATATAGATGCTGATCGGATTGACTATCTCCTTAGAACATCTTACGCAACAAAATTACCTTACGGATCTGTTGATCTGCCGTATATTTTAAGTCAAATTAGATTAGACAAAAATAACCGGATATGTTTTACTGAAAAGGCTTTGAGACCCTTAGATCATTTCCTTTTATCCAGATACTTTGACTACCAAAGAGTTGCATATAACAAAACTACAGTAGCGCTCGATAAATTTCTTCAGAGTTTGATTATCAAGCTTATTGATGACGGTAAAATCAATTTATCCAAGAAAGAAATCAAAAATAAACTAGGTAAGGATAGTTGGTATAAGTTTGACGATTCTTATATCTTATCCTTGATTAAAAACATCATAGATAACTCTCACGATATAATATTGAAATCTCAAGCGCAATCTGTTCTGGAAAGAAAACCGCCGACATTACTAATCAACATTGAATTCATCGGTAATAGGTATGAAGAAGAAGAAAATAGAATTCACAAAAGTAGCACCATACTCAATGCAAAAATTGATAAATGGTCATCTAAATATCAAATCGATTCGGGTATGTGGTTGTTCTGGGAACCAGATATCGAAAGACCTATTGCATTGACGAAAACGGGAACCAAGAGTGAACAAGACGAAGAAAAGGATATCCTCAAAAATATACTCATCTTAGATTCCAACAAAGAAATCGCAGAACCTATCTATTCTAAAGAAAATTCGCTTATGAGTTCTCTCGCTGATAAACGTCTTTATTGCTTGCGACTCTATGCTTTCCTTGGGAATAAAACCGATGATGAAAAGAAGAATATGAAAGAAGAAATCTACAATGAGTACCTTGAAGAATTCAACAAACTCCCGTAAAGCGATAGGAATCCTTCTTTCCGAAGCCTCGGCCCCCATCCGCTGGCGGGTGGAGCTCGAGATACTTGAAAGAGAGCCGAAGACGGTCTCGAAAGATGAGCTGCTCGCATATCCGAGAGTGAGGGAAAATCTCGACTATCTGACAGGCGAAACTGATTTCAACTCCATTCACGGCTCCACCGAACGCGCCTTCGAGAACGCTTGCGGCATTCTTTACGATATGGGCGTGCGCAGCGGCGCAAAGGAACTGGACGAGAGGATAAAACCGTATCTTGATTTTCTTGAAGCGCTCGACGACGACACGGACGACCGCTACCTGCACACCTCATTTCTGGGCAGGGAGTTTTCAGCCTCGCTAATCGCAGGCTCCGTAAGCGCTCTCGGATACAACGGACATCCTGCGGTGCGAAAACATGTAGAGGCGAGACTCGAAAGACTCTCGGAGTTCGGACCCGGTTCGACCCCGCGACCCTTTATGCGCCTGACCCGCCCGGCTACCCGAAGGTGTGGAGGATGAAAACGCCTTTTCTTAACCCCGAGCACTACACGGGCAAACGCTTCCACCTCCCGTGGGTATGGGACGTGAACTCGTGGGGCAGCTTGCCCGAAGCGCTCGTGCGGAATGCAGAGGAGGTGGTAGGATGGATAATGACCGATGAATACCAGTCCCTGCGTTGGGGGTACGGTGTGGTGGCGATTACACCCCGGCGGTATTGCGCGATGGGCTGGAGCATGAAGCTGCCCGGATGGAATGGAGATTTTGATGCCGAATGCCTGGGCTATCTGCTGCGGTATATGGAGACGCTTGCTGTGTTCGAGTCCGCGACGTCCCATCCCTGGTTCAAGAAAGCGCTTGCCTGGCTCGCAGGTTTTGTGGATGCGGACGGGTTGTGCCGGATACCGAGGGAAAGCCTCATGGGGAAGGGAAACTGGATTCTAGGCCGTCTCGGGGCCGCGGAGCTTTCGCCCAGGACTTATCGCAAAAGGGTTCTCGAGGCGACCGCGAGACTCATGCTCGTTGAGAACAAACTGACGTGAGCGCTTCGGGTTATGAACGCGGATTCAACATCCCTTCATGGAGCGAGGATGGATACGCCAACGCGGGGTTTAAGAAATCCTTAAGGGAGCTTAAGATATGCGGAGCCGATTCCGCAGCGCTGGTGCCGACGTGGCATCAGAAAAACATCTTCTCAAGCAGGATTTGCAGAACAACCAGAACTGCAAGTGACGCATCACTGGCCGAGGCGATTGAGAAAGCGCGTTCGCTAGGCTTCAAGCTGATGCTTAAACCCCATCTTGAGGTCGAGGACGGCTCCTTCAGAGCGTCTATCTTCCCTTTTGCTAGGAATGAATGGTTCAAGTCCTATGCCGAAATGATTCTGCATTACGCAGGAATATCCCGGGAATTTGAAATTGAACGGCTGTGCATAGGCACGGAACTGCCGATAATGATGCACGGGAACTGGACGCACCATATCATCAAGGAAATAAGGTCTGTATACTGCGGAGAAATCACCTTCGCAGTCAACTGGTATGCGCTGAGGAGGCCGGGATTCTGGCATCTCCTGGACTATATCGGCGTCGATTTCTATGCTTCCCTGGCTTTGAGGGACGGCGATGATGATTATGCAAGAAATCTTGAACCCTGGCTCGAAAGAATCGAAGAAGTAAGCAAAGAGTACAAAAAGCCCGTCATTTTGACGGAAATCGGCTACAGATCCTTCGAAGGCGCAGCCCGTAGACCGTGGGACTGGAAGAGCAGGGGGAGGTCCGATCAGGAACTCCAGGCGAAATGCTACCGGACGTTTCTCGAGGCTGTCGAGCAAAGACCTTGGTTAAAGGCCGTATATTTCTGGCTGTGGAACTTGAACCCTGCCGATATCACTGCAACAGGCTATTCGCCCCAGGGCAAGGAGGCGGAAAAAGTATTGAGGAAGTTCTGGTGTGAAGGAAAGATGAACAGGAGACCGTATAAATAAACTCTTGATTCTTATTCTTCTGACCCTTGTGTTGGGTTGCACCCCACAGGCGTCCAGGCCTATCAACGCCAGACGCATCGCGGCGCACTACACCCGCTCGAGCGCCGTGGAGGCTTACGGCTCCCGGGGCTCGGTGACCGGCGGTTCGGACGTAAGAATAAAAGACGCGGACGGTACGGCTCATTCAGCGCAAGCTTCTGCGCAGGCGAATGGGCAAGGAGCAATCTGGGGCATTGCGAATACAAAAAAGACCTTGCCCCTGGTGATACTCTTTATCTTGAGTTTTCAGTATGCGGTTTCACGAGCGGACGAGCAAGCATTGTTATCAAATAGAAAAGCCCCAAAAGGGGCTTTTCTTGCGGTTATAAAGCAAACTCGTCTTACTGCATCTCGTGGAAGACTATGAGTCCGTAATGCGCGGCTGTGTAGTCGCCGTCCCATTCGTAAACGTCAAGCTCTATCTTGTACTCGCCGTCAGACGAGGGTACTACCGTTACCGTCGGGTTGTTGTCTACCTCTTCGTCCTTTTCAATCTCCACCCAGCTTCCGTCTACGTTCTTGTATACGGTTATATCCAGGTCGGAGATGCGCCAGTCGCCGAACGCCGTTATGCCGTAGGTCCAGCCCGAACGCAGCGTGCGCGTGTAGGAAAGGCCGTCAGCGCCTATGATGTCGGCTTGCATGTGCACTATCTCCTGGTCAAGACTGTCCTCGAGATAGGTCACGTAGCTCGCCAGGTCGAGCATTATGTCCTTCATGGTGGTGTACTCGTCCGCTTTCATTGCGCTGGGGATAAGAAGCAGTCCTCCTAGAAAGATAAAAAACAGTGTTTTTTTCATGAGTCCTCCTTGTGATTAGCTTGAATATACGCAAAAGCCGGGAATAGTCAAGATTCCTGGATAGGGAAATGTTAGTATTGACAAACATCACGAAAACGATATAGTTCATACAAGAGACTTTTTTAAGAGATTTGAAATAAAAGAATATTTTTAAACCAAAGGAGTTAAGTTGGCAATCAGGATGGAGCCTACGATTTTTCAGTTTCCGCATTCAAGAATTTACGATTTTTACACAAGAGTTTTTTTCTTGAAGGTTTATGAACAGTTTGCACGCTGGATTCCCGTGAAGAATCCGCGAGGCAAGGTGCTCGATGTAGGCGCTGCCGCCGGCTATCTCGGCGTTGCGCTTGCAAAAAAGCATCCGGAGCTGACCGTTTATTCAACCGATCTCTCGCCTGACATGGTGTATCTCAACAAGAAGGTAATTAAGGAAAACAAGCTCGCGGGTCGCGTCATTGCACAGAGGGAGGACGCATACAGTCTGAGCTTTGAAGACAACACCTTCGATCTCGTTATCAACTCCTTCACCTTCCACCACTGGCCCAACCCCAAAAAGATGTTTGCCGAGCTGCACAGGGTTCTCAAACCCGGCGGCGAGATGTTCATCATTGACGGCAAAAAGGGGTTCGACTATGAGGATATGAAAGACTTCTGCCGCACCGTGGGCTTCGGGCTTCTTGGAAGACTCCTGGCAAGAGTAATGGGCAAGCTCGTATGGATAGACTTCGTATCCATGGAGCACGCGCACCGCACGCTTGCCATATCGCCGTTTGACAAGAAAACCTGCGAAGATGCGGGCGTCTTCATGTTTCTGCGGGGCTTCAAGACCGAACCAGAGGCGAGCTGACAGGGTCTGTCCCGAGCGCTTTTAATCCGGAGACCTAAGAAAGAGGAAGAGGATGGTGAAGGCTTAGCCTATCTTGCGGCCCGCTGAAAAACCTTTTCCGATTTTCTTCCCGATTCCGTGGTATTCACTAGAGCCGGGAGAGTAGACGAAGGGCTTAACTTTCTCGATGTCGGGGTACTTGCCGAGACGGATGCATTCCTCGTCCGCCTTGACGTCGAGGATGGTTCCCACGAACAGCGTGTGCAGGCCAATCTCTACAATGTGGGAGAGCGCGCATTCGAGCACTAGCGGAAACTCCGCGACGTAGGGCGCGTCCACGAGTTCGCTCGGGACGGGCGTGAGACCTGCTCGTTCGAACTTGTTTGCGTCTCGGCCCGATGCGATGCCGAAGTAGTCGGCTTCGGTAAGGTGAGCTTCGGACGGTACGTTTACGGTGAACGCCTTGCGTTTGGTGATATTTGAGTGCGTCAGCGTTGCCGCGCGAAGAGAAACCGAGACGCTCGCTGGGTCCGAGCAGCATACGCCCGCCCACGCCGCGGTCATGGCGTTGGGTTTTCCTTCATCGTCGTACGTGCCGATTATCCATACCGGCGTCGGCACGATAAGGGTCTTTGCGCCAAGCGATTTTTTCACGTCAAACTCCTAGTCTTTGCGCTTCCATAGCCACATCTGGCTTTCAACGATTGCGTCCGCAGGTATTATTCCAGTGAAGACGATGCTCGACCCGTCAGGTGAGAATCGCGCTCCCATGACCAAGTCGATTCTTGTCGATCTTATGTCAACAATAGACTTTCTTCTGGTTTCTATGTTGAAGATAGTTAACCTCCCATTTTCATCGACAATGAGCAATTCATTCGGATTGGCAGGATTCCAGTCCATTCCTTTGACGAGTTGAGGATCGACAGGAAAATATAATCGCTCGTTGGTATGAAGATTATAGATTGTATCACCAAGGGCAAAAAGACTGTCTCCCGGTCCTGGCGCAAACGTACCCCCGTCTCCAGACTCAATTATTACCTCATCAGTGCTGTCTTCTCGGTCATATTTGAGCAGGGGTCCTCTACTACGAGTTGTATAGTATAAGATTTGTTCGGATTCCAGCGAAAACTTTGGCAATCCCCAGCTTGA
>JAAYVC010000103.1 GCA_012517375.1 bacterium
AGGCTCGCCCTTCGGGCCGACCTTCGTATCAACGAGCAGCATGCCTTCCTTACCGAAAGTAAAATACTTGTCGGTAAGATGCGGAACAGCGACGGGAGGAAACACGAGTTGAGCAACCCTGACCACGTCCTCGGATTCCATATAGGCAAGCGAGAAATTGGTCAAGGGCTGGTCTAGATGCACAGTTGAAAGTTTAGGGTCCATTGTTTACCTCCTTAGCCCGACGTATATCCAGGAGCGCACTTCATCCTGAATACCTTGCCTGCCGTCGCGGCTTCCATTGCTATTCCTGCCATGTATTTAGTTACAGCTCCGCTACATGTTACGGCTTCGCCTGCGGTTGTTGCCGTTACTTTGCCGAGCGCAAGAATACCCGCACCGCCGCAGTCAACCAGAACTTCCTCGCCAGGCACGAGGGGGCTGTAGTCAACCATGCCGTATTGAGCAACGCCGTCGGAGTAGAGAACGCCGATTATGATGTCAGTATCCGCAGTGGCGTAATCCACGCCGCCAGCGCCTAGTTTGATGAATCTGCGCTGAGAGCAGGCGGTATCATTCAACCATTTTGCCTGTTTGAGATTTTTCGGGACTTGCCCGAAGTTCATAGTAGCCACATTCGCCTCCTTATGTCGCAGCCGACTCTTCGGCTGTTATCTGCTTCTCGGCGAGCTTCAGCGCTTCCTCAGCCCTTCGCGAAGACTTGAACTTCAGGAGTTCAGGTACATCTTCAGGCTTGCGGCTAAGAAGCTCCTTATAGCGTTCCGCGACGAGTTCAGAATGTGATCTGTCTCTGTTGAGAGGCTTCTTGCTCGGCGCGTGAGACATCGCGGCTTGGTCTACCATTTCAGTTTCCTTGAATTTATCAAGAAGACCGACGATTTCAGCCAGGAGTATCTTTGAAAGAGTTACAGCCTCGCCTTCGTTGCTGACCTGGTTCGCGAGTTCTGCAAAATAGCCCTTTGCTCCTTCTGAAACCTCGGGCGTGCCGCCTTCAAGAGCTGTCTGGGCTTCTTTGAGAGCTACAGCCTCACCTTCACCAGTGAGAACGAGCTTTGAAAGCTTCCCGACTCGCTCGAGTATGGCCGGAGGTATTACGCGCTTCGCTTTATTCGGAGCTTTGAGCGCGTCAAGGAGCGGGTTGAACTTTACAAAGAGCGTTTCTCTGTGAAGCCGTTCAACCGCTTCCTTGTTCTTTTTTTCAGCCTCTTCCAGACGCGTGAGTTTTTCCTGGGCTTCCTTAAGGTCGCCTTCGGCTTTCTCCTTCGCTCTGGTCAAGACTTCAATTTCTTTTGGGTCCATATCGGAATCTCCTTGTCTGTTCAAAGGCAGTTGTGCCTTTTCCACTTTTTCCCAGGAGGTTTTTACTTCAAAAATTTCTTCCGCAAGGATTATCGAACCGTCAGGACTTATCGAATAATCGCAGCCCTGAAGTGCATCCTTGAAGCGGAATATAACCATACCCTGCGACTCGTTAGAAATCTGTACGTCTTCAGCCCATACATATTGATCGTCGGACAAACCGAGTTTCTTATGAAGGGCAGCTTGAAGACGGTTGCGCAAATCGTTCATGGATTCACCTTCAAGGCTAAGGGCGAACCTTTCAACCTTGTCGGAATCGGCCATGCGAGTCAGAAGGGCGCGGGTTGTTTTTGCGATTTCAGGGGTTACGTCGGAGCCTACTTCGGCAAGCCAGGGCACGAAGGGGTCGTTTGTTAAGGTGATAGATGTCAACACCTTTCCCTTGACAAACTCTTCCTGGTGATCCGGTCTGCGGTCCTTCCAGTGTGAATGAATAACCGCAGAGATATAGCCGAACTCCCCGTCTTCAATGGCCTGCTTTCCTCTCTTGTTGAGACGAACCCCACATAAGAGGACGGCTTCGCCAAGAGTCTGAGGATTCTTGCTAATTCCCAGCTTGACCTTTTCAACAGTGCCTATGCGCGCACGGCTCAGAGGATTATCTGATTCTGCAAACTCGGCCATGTGGTCTATATCCACGAACACCTTGCGACCCACAACCTCATCCTCGAAGTTGCGGGCTAAGGTTTCGAGATCGTCCTTGGATATAGTTACATGACGTCCTGTTTCATCCTTGAAATCCAGTGCCATTAAAGCCTCGACCCATTGAAGGTCGTCGTCTGCGGCGAGTGCTTCACGATGGAGATGTACCGCGACGATTATCCCTTGCGAGTCGAGCATCCTTGATGCAAAGAGCTGGCGCGACTGGGCCTGTTTAGGCTCTTCTTTAACCCATGCTGATTTATCTTCGTTGAGCTTGTATTCCTTCTCCCATTGAGTCCAGGCTACGGCCTCGGGAGAATCCGGCGGGTTATCGCTCGAAGCGACCGCGTCGCGAATCTCAGCCCAGCGATTCGCCTGAGCAAGCGTTAAGGAAGCTCCCTTGTGCGTCTTCACCTGCTCAGGCACGTCCGATTCATTTTTCCAGGGCACTAAAAGCCTCCTTTCTAAAAATCCCCCGTATCCCATGAGGCAGGAATAGGGGGGCTTGTTCTCGGATTAACAATCTTGTCTTCGTAAAGTTCCTTACGGGTTGAGCCGTAAATATGCAGATTGATACCTCTGCATCTGTAGCCATGCTTCGCTCGATTACCCAGACAAAGATGCGGAGCAATCCAGTATTCAAGGTCAGGGTCGTCGGCGCGGAGCGTCAACTTGTCAAGACGCTCGCATACTTTGCAAATACTCGGGTCTTCGAGAAGTTCTGAGCGGATTACGGCAACAACTTCATTCTCACCCGCAAGGTTGCCCTTCCCATTATATTTGAAAGAGCCATTCGTCTTTCTCTCAAGAAGCATCATGCGTCCCATTGATATACACTCGTTCATCGTCCCTGCCAGAAGTCGCTGGACGCTTCCTGAGTTTGACTCGTTAGTAAGCGCGTCAAAATAGTTCCTCACCCTATACATTGCCATTTTGACATCATCCTTAATACGCAATGCCTGGGATAGCTGCTCGCGAATGTCAAGTTCTATCCTGTATATGAGTCTGTTCGTTATTCCCGTTGCCCTGTTCGAAAGCCAGGAGTTTATCTCAGCCGATAAGCTCCCGGGATAAGTCTCGCCTGCTTCCTCGAAAGCCTCACGAGCCGCACTATCCGTCTGCTCCTTCAGCCAGTCCTTAATCAATCTCTGTTCGTCCATTCTGTAACGTAACTCGAACGTCTGCGCCTTCGTGTACTGCGTTGAAGGTTTCTCTTTGTAAAGAGAGGTTACAAAAGCTTCAGCCCCCGCCTTCTGCTTGTAAACGATGTCAAGAATATCGTCCGTAAAGTCGGCCTCTGATTGAAGCTCACGCGAAAGGTAATCTATCCACTGCTTCTCTGTGCGCACAAGAAGCTCTAACTCGCTGGGTTTTCTGCGAAGCCCGTCCCTCTTGAGCCTCGTCAAAAGTTCCCGCGCGCTTACGTAATGGTCGTGCTCGTGTCTTGAGAAAGCAGCAGGGTTCCCGCCCTCGTCTTGCGTGCCCTCGATAGGCAGTTCGGATTTATCTTGCGGCGGCGGGTTCTTAATATCGATTACGCCCGGGTTAAGGTGAATGCCTGTCAACTCGGCTATCTGTTCAAGCTCGTCCTGGGTTATCTTGCCGTCGGCGTAGAATGAGTCAAGCATCCTCTGGATAACTACAAGCTGAAGCTCAAGAGAATAGGCTTTAACCGAACCGTGAACTATTCGCACGTTCGGGTCTGGCCTCATAAAATTATAAGCAAGCGCGGGTCTCAATATCTGTTCATTCGCCACGTCGAGTACTGCGTCAAGTATCGCATCTTGAACAGAGCCAAGCCGTTCAGCCTGAGTTTGGGATTCCGCGTTCGTGCCGTGTTCGCCTTCCATGATAACGCGAGCGGGCATAAGCATTGCGCCCAGAATCTCGTTTACCAATATCTTGTTGAGAGTTTCAAACTGAGGAGATTTGTCTGGTGTATCCAGGGCTTCAATGTTCCAGCGATTCTCTCGAGTCATAGGGTCGGGGTCATAAGGTTTTGCAACACTCGTGCCCTGCCTTATCGTTTTTGCCACCTCTACCGCGTACTCCCCTGCTTTCGTTTCCGTACCGCCTACGTCAACCGTCTTGCCCGAGGGAAACGTAACAACCCAGGGCGGGTTTCCGTGCCGCTCGGCATAGTTGCTCATGTCCTGTAAAAGATAACGTCTGCGGCGATATGCGTCCCATGCGGCGGCAACGAGCGGGGTTCCGTATCTATCGGTAAGCTGGCCGTTCCAGGTGAAAAGAACCGCCTTGTTGTATCGGGTAAATATCTTGACCAGCGAAGGCATCCCCTTTACAAAGGCATTCCGGTTCTGATATTCGAAACCCATGAATGCGCCTAAGTCTTCGCCTGGCTCGGGATTCTCGAGTATCGTCGTATCTTCCCAGCGTAAGAGCCTGTGGTCGACCGGCATTACTACGCCGTCAATCACGCTCCATAACTGCTCCCAGCCTGCAAACCCGAAGTAAATCCCGTATCGCGCATCGCCCATAAACTTGCGAAGTCTACCCGATTCCATGAGCGCACGCACCGCATATTCGCGCTGCTCGCCTTCACCGTTTATCTCAATCTTTGCTTGCAGGAGCGGAAGCGTTACGTACTCTGCGGCGAACCACACTATCGGGTCAGCCAGCATGTCGCGAACGCGCGAGAAAGGGAATTGATGCTGACGGTAGATGATACCTTCGGTTGTGCGGAATCCCTGAGACGTGCGGACGCGGGTGTCCGGTGTTCTGGACTCGCCTAATTGAAGCTGAGGTACGCTGTAATTTTTAGGTTTTTCGGGTTCCGGCTTTTTCCCGAACCATAGCACTGACGCATCTCTCTTTCCCTCTTATCGAAAAGCGTCTAAAATCGGTGTCGGTCGTCTGCTAAAGTATAGTCTCTCGGTTGATAATTGTCAAGTCCTATTCGCTCAAGGTGAATTTCATCGTTGACGAGCGGCTTGATGCGCATAGCAAGAAGGTCGTAAGCCTCTGCGAATAGATAATGGTCCGCTCCTGAAGATACCCAGCGAGGCTTATCGCGACCCTGACTATCCTGTTCGATCACCCGCACGCCTGCCGTCATTTGTTTTGTG
>JAAYVC010000104.1 GCA_012517375.1 bacterium
AGAATTTGGAAGATTTAAGCATCATTCAAATGTTTTCGATTTGCCTTCGTAAAGAGGAAACGGGCGCTCGTAAATCCTTTGGTATTACACCGAAGGCTCTTGATCATTTGAAAACTAAGCATTTAGAGAATAATGGGGTTGATTATCAAAAAACCATATTCGAGACGATCAAGTTCCTATCTGACTTAAAACTCCATGGACCGGATATGCTGCCTTTTGGATACTTGTTATTTCCTCTTACTCATTACTTTCACAAAAATAGCTCACCTAATCGGCAGAGTGCAAAACAGTGGTTTTGGAGAACGGCATTTGGCACTGAGGATTTTCGTCGAGCTGAAGATGTGTATGACTATTGCACCGATTTTTTTGACAAGCTCGAGCGGGGAGAAAAACCTGCCCTCCGGCAACTTCAGCTTTCCAAAACAAAACTTGTGCTGGCAAGCTACAATTACCGAAGCGCATTAAGCCGTGCGGTACTCGCATTCCTTGCCAAACAGAACCCTCTTGATTTCTCCGATCCGGACGCTGAAGTTCTCGATAGAGTTTATCTCCTGCTATCTCAGGTCCCGAATTTGCATCACATTTATCCTCGGAATTTCTTGCAGGACATAGAAGGTTTGCCTAAAGATATAGAGATAGACAGCTTAATGAATATTTGTTACCTGCGTGCGAAAACCAACATTAAGATAGGTGACAATAATCCGTTATACTATTTCAGGGAATTTGAGAACGCGAATTTTAATAGGATACTCGACTCACACTTAATTCCAAGAGAGTTTATAGAGAAAGAAGAGTTCAAGCCAGAGGATTACAGGGCTTTCCTTTATGCTAGGGCTGAATTATTCTGTCAGAAACTCCAATGTGAATTGCCTGATGTAGATGTGAAGATCATAGATTGACAAGGAGAAAGTCCGCATGAACAAATCCTTGAAAGACGCCTTGACTAGTTCTTACGCCGCCAGGGCGCGGTTTTTTTATACGCAGATAGATGGTGCGAGATGGCGGAAATTACGCGACAAGATTAAAGCCTTATCTCCTCTTGAGAGGGGTTCTTACGCAAAACCAACAGGTGCTAGTGAGAGGTCATGGCAAGCTGCTCAGAATAGTAACCAAGATCCTGCGTTAGTTTTCTGTTACCCTGAGGTTATTGAAAAAGACCCTGATTTGGTTGAGTATTACAGACTTGCTGCAGCCATTTCTCAAAAGGGTCTCAGTCAGTTGCTTAAAGAAGAAAAGCATACGCCAACGGCGATATCGCTGGTGCTGAACGGAATAATCAGCGACCTTGTTGAATCCATACCGGATGAGTTTTTAGGCAAGATGGAGGATGTCGCTCTTGCCGAGTTGGGGACAGAGGTTCAAGGAGGTTGGGTAAATAAGATTGGAGTCGGTACTGCGAAATTGGTCAGGGAGATGATACTTGAATATGCAATGGGGCGCGGTTATATTAAAAGTGAACTGAAAGGGAAGGGAAAGCGTGGTATCTATGTCAAACTCGCTAACAATTGGTCTATAATCTTTGCCGATGAGCCTGATGTTTCGATTCGAGACGATAACGACACGTTGCAGTCAGCTATCGAAATCAAAGGGAGCATGGATGTTGCAGGCGCACAGACGCGATATGGAGAGGCTAAAAAATCCTTTGGCAAGGCCTTGAAGGAAAACCCCCGCTGCGAGACCGTATATCTCTGCAGTTGCCTGACGCCAGCTGTAGCCAGACAGATTGAAGAAGACGGTCAGGTCAGGAAGACGTTCATCCTTCCAGAAATTCTTAGTGATGAAAAGAAGAGGCAGCAATTCCTGGAAGAGCTTTTCAAGTATATAATCCGAATTTAGTTTTTTATCGGGGTCCCCAAAAGTTTACTCTGTAAGCTTTTGGAGTATCTTGTTGACACCTCCCCCTTCCCCCGTATAATTCACCAATCTAGGAGCAAATTCATGGATAAGAAAACACCGTTCTACGATAAGTTGGTGGCAGCCGGCGGTCGCATGGTTTCCTTCGCCGGATACCAGATGCCCGTTCAGTTTGAAGGTCTTATAGCCGAACACCAGAAGGTTAGGGAAAGCGTCGGGGTTTTTGATGTTTCCCATATGGGCAGAGTGGCGGTAAAGGGCAAGGATGCACTTTCGTTCCTCAATCACCTGGTGACGAACGACGTAGCCACGCTCGAACTCTACCAGGCGCTCTACTCTCCCATGTGCTACCCCGACGGAGGCATCGTGGACGATCTTCTCATCTACCGCTTTCCCGATCTCTATCTTGTGGTAATCAACGCGGCGAACAACTCGAAGGATCAGGCATGGATGAAGGAGAATGCGAAGGGCTTCGAGGTCGAAATAATTGACAGAACCGACATCGTAGCGCAGCTTGCGGTGCAGGGGCCGAAATCGGAGCAGGTACTGCAGAGACTCACATCCGCAAACCTTGCGTCCATAGGTTTCTATAGGGGGATTGAGGCTGAGCTTGCCGGAGAAAAGATGTTTATTGCACGCACCGGCTACACCGGCGAGGACGGATTCGAGCTTTATTTCTACGCCGATAAAGCCGAAAAGGTCTGGGACAGGCTCTTCGAGGCGGGAAAGCCCGAAGGCATAACGCCAATCGGTCTCGGCGCGCGCGACACTCTCCGCTTAGAAATGAAGTACGCCCTTTACGGCAACGACATAGACCAGACAACTAATCCAGTTGAAGCAGGTCTCTCATGGGTCGTTAAATTCGACAAGCCCGAGTTCATAGCCAAGGATGCGCTCGTAAAAGTCAAGGAAGAAAAACCTGCACGCCGCCTTATCTGTCTCGAGATGACCGGTTCAGGCATTCCCAGACAGCACGACGCGGTTCTTTCCGGCTCGGAGGGGGTAGGCGAGGTTACATCCGGAACCATCTCGCCGTCTCTCCGTAAAGGGATAGCCATGGCATACGTCAAGAGCGCTTTCACGAAAGAAGGCACGGAACTTTTAATCGCAACGAGGCGCGGACACGAAAAGGCTGTAGTAGTCAAACCGCCTTTTTACAAGAACGCCTCGCACAAGTGAAATTCGTAGGAGGAAAAAATGGCAAACGTCCTTGAAGGACTACGTTACTCAAACACTCACGAATGGGTAAAGGTAGAGGGCAGCACCGCAGTCATCGGGATTACGGATTTTGCTCAGGGAGAGCTTTCCGATATCGTAATGATAGAGCTTCCGCAATCTGGGCGTGAAGTTAAAGCAGGCGATTCTATAGGTGTAATTGAAGCGGTAAAAGCGGTTTCCGATTTCTATTCTCCTGTATCCGGGAAAATAACAGAAGTGAACTCCGTTCTTTCATCCGCTCCTGAGACAGTCAACAAGGACGCCTATGGTGCGGGATGGATAGTCAAGCTTGAATTGACCAATCAATCTGAGATAGATAGTCTGATGGATGCCAAATCCTATGGCGAGTTCATTCTGACGGCAGGGCATTAATGGCTTCTTTTGTCTCCAATACCCCTGAAGATATTCGAAAGATGCTTTCGACAATCGGGGTGGAGAAGTTCGAAGACCTTCTGTCAGAAATTCCAGAGAATCTGCGAATAAAAGGAGGATTGAAACTCCCTGCAGCACTATCGGAATTTGAAGCCGAAAAACTTTTAACGAAGATAGCGGGGCGTAACTATGATCCTGCAAAATTCGTTTCATTCATCGGCGCTGGAGTATACGATCACGTTATTCCGTCTCTCGTCGATTACGTAATCTCAAGACCTGAGTTTTACACCGCTTACACGCCATATCAGCCTGAAGTAAGCCAGGGTACCCTCACCTCCATCTACGAATACCAGTCACTTATTACCGAACTCATGGATATGAGCGTGTCCAATGCGTCTGTATACGACTTAGGCTCTGCTCTTGGCGAAGCAGTTCATATGGCAAGAGATATTACCATGCGTCACCGCATACTTGTTTCTGAAACGCTGCATCCGTATCATACAGAGGTAATACGCACTTATGCTTCAGGCTTGGATATTCCAGTTGAAATGCTGCCCTCAAAAGAAGGTCTTTTGGATATTCTGGCGCTTGATGAAGCGCTCAGTAATGAAGACGTCGCGGCCGTGATAATCTCCCATCCTAATTTCTTCGGGATGTTGGAATCGGTCTACGAAATATCCGATAAGGTGCATTCTGCCGGGGCTTTTCTCGTTGTTTCTGTTGACCCAATATCGCTTGGCATTCTCTCTCCCCCAGGCTCATATTCAGCTGATATTGCGGTTTCAGAAGGTCAGTCCCTTGGACTTTCTCAAGGTTTTGGTGGTCCATATCTAGGTGTTTTTACGTGCAAGAAGGATTTTATAAGACGTCTGCCTGGACGTCTTATAGGACGTACCGTCGATGCCGAGGGTAAACCCGGGTTCGTGATGACGCTGCAAACCCGTGAGCAACATATCCGACGCGAGAAAGCCACCTCGAATATTTGTACCAATGAAGCTCTTTGCGCCCTAGCCGCTACAGTATTCCTCTCTGTCATAGGAAAACAAGGAATCAAGGATATGGCAAATCTCTCTTTGCAAAAAGCCCACTATCTCTCTGAAAGAATAGAAAAACTTTCCGGTTTCGAGATCGCTTTCAGGGGCTCATTCTTCAAAGAGTTTGCCGTAAGAACCAAAAAACCGGCAAGTAAGATTGTTGAATCGGCTGCAGAAAAGGGTTTCCTCGCAGGAGTCGACCTGGGTCGTTTCAAGGATGATTGGTCTGACCTTCTTCTTGTTGCCGTTACGGAGAAGCGTACAAAGCAAGAGATTGATTCTTTTGTAGATGTTCTTGCTTCTATCGCCTAAGTTTTTTCGAAATAGTTTTCCTCGTTGTATATATTGGAAGACGAAACCATAAATGCATCTTGAGCGTCTTTTCATTATAGTTGAATTAAGGAGGAAAGCATGAAAATCCTGCCTCTGCTTTTAGTAATGCTTTTTATGGCATGTCCCGGAGATAACATGAGCGATTCTTACAGTCTGCCCGAGCCTTTGAAGACGGATCGACCAATTGAAGAATGTCTTTCAAAGAGAAGGTCTGTCCGTTTTTTCAGCGAAGATACCTTAACCCCTGAACAGGTATCGACTCTACTTTGGGCTGCGCAGGGAATAACGGATGAGAAACGTGGATTCAGAACCGCTCCATCCGCTGGTGCTACCTATCCGTTGGAGGTTTATCTTGTTGCGCCGCACGGAATCTTCCAATACAATCCTCAGGAGCATTCACTTTCTCTCAAAAAAGCTGGGGACTACCGTCCAGAGCTTGAAAAAGCATGCCTAGGACAGCCGAGTGTTGGTAAAGCGTACATATCTATAATTTTAACGGCTGTTACAGGTAGAACCTCTTCCAAATACGGAGAGCGCGCTATGCGCTATATCTGGCTTGAGGCCGGGCACTCCGCTCAGAATGTCTTACTGGAAGCTACTGCCTTGGGACTAGGCGCCGTGCCCGTAGGCGCATTTAATGATGATGCCGTATCAAAACTTCTGGAACTGGATTCTTTTACAAGCAATTCCATACCTTTATACGTAATACCCGTAGGTGTTCCCTTAAAAAAGTAAGCATCTGGCTGTTAATGAATTCATTTCCAACTCAAAAGAATCTTCTTGAGCATGCCTCAGAATACTGCTGATCTTCCTCTTCATTCCGGTCGCGCACCGCGGTGGCTTTTTGAGAGAATGGTCAAACTCTCTAAGGTTATCATAGACTTCATCTTTACAGAGTTCAGTCCAACAGAGCTCTTCAAACGCCTGACGGATCCGTTCTGGTTTCAGAGTCTTGGTTGCGTGCTTGGATTCGACTGGCACTCCTCCGGATTAACCACTACCACTTGTGGAGCGCTAAAAATGGCGCTTAATGATATGGGTGATGCGTCCGGTGTATTTGCCGCAGGCGGAAAGGGAAACGCTTCCAGGAAGATACCATCCGAGATCACCAGTACAGCTCTGAGGAAAGGCTTTTTGCCTGATGATTTTATCTATGCAAGCCGGATGGCTGCCAAAGTCGATTCTGCCGGACTTCAGGACGGTTATCAGGTTTACCATCAGTTATTTCTCTACATTCCATCACAGTCTGAATGGGTAGCAATAGATCAGGGTATGAACCCAGAAATGGGGTGGGCACGCAGGTATCACTGGTCTAGAGCGACGCTTCCTTCCTTTATCCTTGATCCCCATGCCGCAATTGAAGGCAGAAGGGGACTTGATGTTCTTAACATGGTCAGCTCCAAGAGTTCAAATGCGCAAAAACGTTCGGTTGAGGTCGCATCAACTCCTCTTTTATTCCGTAAGGAGTATGAGAAAATCCAAAGCCTGAGGCTTCCAGAGAGACACATGATAAACCTTTCTGATTTGGATTCAAAAAGAATCAGCAGAGTGTTTCTTTCTACCTTTGAAAAACCGCCGCGTGATTTTGAGCATCTGCTATCCATGCCAGGCGTTGGTCCTGCGAGCGTACGAGCATTAGCTTTGGTTTCACAGATAATTTTTGGGGATGAGCCTTCTTATGAAGATCCGGTAAGCTTTTCTTTCGCACACGGAGGAAAGGATGGCGTCCCTTTCCCTGTAAATCGAGAAGTTTACGATCACACCATATCTTACTTTGCGGATGCATTAAAGAAATCCAAGCTTGGGGCGAATGAGGAAACCTCCGCTCTAAGAAGGCTTTCGCGATGGCTTGAGGAGGTCAGCCTTGCCAAGACCTAGACGCAGAACAGACATACCAGAGGCTATGATTTCAAGATTCAAAGACATGGGGCTCCAACTTGATGAATTCCTGCCGGCTCTTTTGAGACCGCCTTCTCAAACACTAAGACTTAATACTCTTAAAGCAAGTCGTGAGGGGATACTTGAATCTCTATCTTATCTCGACATCGTCGAAGCGCCATGGAATGACCTCGTATTTCGAGTCAGGAGCCATTCAAAACTCGGCAATCTGCTTGAGCATTTCCTGGGGCTAATATATGTTCAGGACAGTTCTTCGACTATGCCTGTGACGGTCCTCGATCCTCAACCAGGGGAAACAATACTGGATATTGCCGCGGCGCCAGGGTCCAAAACAACCCAGATTGCGGCAGCGATGAAGAACACGGGTGTTCTTGTAGCGAATGATGCAAACGGAAAACGTATTCCGGCATTGACATCCAATTTAGACCGTTCCGGAGTACTCAACACAGTGGTTACTAACATACCTGGACAGTCTTTTGGCTATATGAAACCGGAAACGTTCGATAGAATTCTTGTTGATGCTCCATGTACGTCTGAAGGAACCTTATCTCGCTCGCTGAGCGCACTTGAGATATGGAGCGATGGTACGGTAGAGCGGCTATCGTATCTTCAAAAAAAACTAATACTCTCGGCCTACTACTCTTTAAAAGCTGGCGGAACAATAGTTTACTCTACGTGCACATTTGAGCCCGAGGAGAACGAAGGGGTGATATGCCATTTGCTTAAGCATTTTCCGGAAGCGCAGGTTGAACCGGTTGTGCTTGAAGGTGTTCCTTTAAGAAAGGGATACACTTCTTGGAGAGGTGAAGAATATGACCAACGCAGCGCAAATGTGGCAAGGGTTTTTCCGCATGAGCATGACGGAGAGGGCTTTTGCATTGCAAAAATCCTTAAACCTTTATGAACGAAATAGAGATATTTCTTTCGTCTCTAGAAGAGCGGTTTGGCATTCAGAGAGAATGCTTTCATAAATATCATCTCTTTTCAAGATCAAATGATATTTGGTGCGTTACGAAAGAGGCTTCGGATGTAGAATTTAAGCATGTAATCAGAAGGGGAATACGCATTGCCAGGGTATTTCCGCACAGCGTCCGCCCTACAACGAATGCCATTCAAATTTTTGGGCATCTTGTCAGCAAGAATAGTCTTGAGCTTGACGAGAAGGCTACAAGGCTTTTTCTCGCCGGAAAAACAGTGGATGTAAAGCCTCTAGCAGGCATTACTGATGGGTTCGTTGTAGCATTCTATAAGCATTATGCCTTAGGCGTAGGTCTTTTGAAGGGTTCGAAGCTCAAAAGCCAAGTTCCAAGGTCCCGCAGAGTTTTGGATAGTAAGGAAATAGTCAACCATAGGATTGAAAATTAGGTTGACAATCAGAAGGTTTTAGGTAACATATACGATTAATTTAAGGAGGAAAAAATAAATGCCAGTACCGAAAAGAAGACATTCGAATACGAGAACGCGTAAACGCAGAACTCATTGGAAGCTCAATGCCCCGGCAATTAGTTTGTGCCCTCAATGCAAGCAACCTAAACAGCCACACAGGGTATGTACAAACTGCGGTTTCTACGGTGACCAGGAAGTAATATTAGTCGAGAGCAAGAGTAAAAAGAAGTGAAAATTGCGCTTGACGCAATGGGAAGTGATGCGGCACCGACTTCGGAGGTAGAAGGAAGCATTGCTGCTTTGGAGCGTGAGGGTGACCTTGAGATAGTGCTTATAGGAGACAAAAAGGCATTAGGACCTTTTAGAAAAGATATTGAGAAAGCAAAAAGAATAAGCATTGTTGAGTCTCGGCAAGTTATTGGAATGCATGAGTCCCCTAGTGAAGTTTTGCGAACAAAGACGGATTCGAGCATTGCTGAAGGAATGGTTCTCCTTAAGCAAAGCAAGGCAGATGCCTTTGTAAGTGCTGGTAATACCGGTGCTGTTGCTGCCTTTTCAATCTTCACCCTCGGAAGAATAAAAGGGATAGAACGTCCTGCTCTGGGTGCTATCTTTCCAACGCCAAAAGGACAGGTTCTCACTCTTGATGTTGGTGCAAACGTAGACCCTAAGCCTATTCATTTAGTTCGATACGCTGTTATGGGTAGAATTATGGTTGAAAGGGTATACCATGTAAATGAACCTCGAGTAGGTTTGTTAAATGTCGGTCACGAGGAAGGAAAGGGTGATAAACTATCGCAAGAAGCCTTTAATCTTCTTTCTTCAGCCCCGATAAAGTTCGTTGGAAATATCGAAGGGTCTGATGTTTTTCGTGATGTGGCGGATGTAATAGTAACGGATGGGTTTACCGGCAACATTATGCTTAAATTTGGAGAAGGCATGGGTGCAGCCGTTCTTAACATTCTCAAAGAAACAGCTAAACGATACCGATGGAGAAGCTGGTTTTCAAAGAAGGTTTTCAAAGATTTCATTGAAGGGTTAAACTATGAAAAAGCGGGTGGAGCGATACTTCTCGGAGTCGATAAACCAGTTATAGTCTCACACGGTCGTTCTACTCCGCGTGCAATCAAAAATGCTCTGAGACTAGCGTCTTTTGCCGTACGTGAAGGAGTTGTTGATGCTATTAAAAATGAACTCGGCAATTAAAACCATTTCCTTTCTTTTGTTCATGTTTTTCTTGGGTAGTTGTGAAGAAGGGCCATTTGGTTTTAACATGTTGGGCAGAGGTGAACTTGAATTAAAAGAAGTTATTCTTGAAGCGGATAGCATGGCTTTTTTTGGCAAACAAATCTCCCTTGGTAAATCCGTTACCCTAATCGGCGGACGGGATTCGCTGACCGAAATGCGTATCCTTTTTTCCGTGGACGGTTTTGATTCCATTGCGGTTTTCGATTCGGTAAAACTAATGATTTTTCGCTACAGAAGCGATACCCTTAAACAATCAAATGTGGTTTTTAGATTATATCCGTTGACTTCAGAATGGAACGAGGATGGATGCACATGGGTCCTTGCCGATGCTTATACCAAGTGGCTTAAACAAGGTGGAGATTTCGATTCCAGTAAGCTTATTGCTGAAATAAACATTGAAAAGGATACGACTTCATTAATGCTTGACTCAAGCAAGTTATCATTATATCGCAAGGGTTTTGTGCTCATTCCTCAAAACGATGGATTTGTATATTTGGGTTCATCCCAGGATGTATCCAGTTCTGATTCAATGTATAAGCCCCAGCTTTGGGGATTCCGGGAAGAGGATACCATAAGATTTGAAAATTCTGAAGAAAAGACTTACTACGCCAAGATAAACGACGCATGCATTATAAAACCGTACGAACCACCCAATCTGGATACGTTGATTGGTTCTGCCTACTCATGGAGAGTGTTTGTCCATTTTCCTCTAGATACACTCAGAGGGTTGATAAACATTACATCTGCGGATTTACAGGTCGGGTATAACAACTACTTTTCGCCTGAAGACTCTCTCTACTTCAATTGTTATTGCCTTTCAAACCAGTACGAAGGCAGGTTCAGCGAGACAGAGCCTGTTGTGTGGGGCAGAAGCGCTGTTGAATCAAAAGAGCATTCATTGTCTTTTTCTGTTACGGAATTGATTCAGTATTGGGTAGACGCACCTGATTCAAATTTCGGACTCCTGCTTTCTCATTCTTATCTTTCTTATAATCCAAATCCGTCAAATCAGTCGCTCAGTCAGGACAATCGTATTTACGCCCTCGGACGTATCACAGGCGTTCCGAAACTCGTTATCACATACACCGATCCACCTGAAGGTCGATTTAAGGGAGGAGATCAATGAAAGGAATAAAACTGTACATTGTCCTGCTGCTGCCTTTGAATTACTTGTTTTCCTTTTCTATATTCAATTCGAGGGGGCTGGGAGGTTACGAGCCTCCATCTGAATTTCTCCGAATACAACCTCGGTCACAAACAATACTTAAGGCTGATTTCTTGACGGAATATGTTCATGCAACAGAACCCTCAGCATCCAAAGACGCTTTCTTGGCAAGACCTTACGAGTTCGGATTTTTTTTCCCCTTGCCCGGTCGATTTGGTTTGTCATTGGGCATTATGGAAAGGTACAATCTTGATTTTGAAGTCGAGAGCGATTCTATAGAGTCCGATGACTACACCCTCATTCGCCGGATTGCTAGTCGGGGCGGAATAGAAAGCTTTAGAATATCAATCGACAAAAGCTTATTTAATTTGATATACTTGGGTGCAGGCTACGAAAGGCTGCTTGGCGGAGCCTGGGAGAGATGGGATTCCGAGATTCTTAAGCTTGAAGGCGATTCGGTTATCTATCAGGAAGCGACTGTGGATTCGCTGTTGTACCACTTTGGAGGCAACGGATTCTGGGGTATTGCAGGCATTCATCTTGGGAAGCTTGATGTCCGAGGTTTTTATGGGTATCCTCTTGACATAAAGGTTCTTACTGAAGTCCAGACAAACCGCGATACATCCGTAATAGATTCCGCTTTCTATGTTCCGCCGGCTGAGTTCGGAGGGATAGTTTCATGGGCCACTCCGAAATACTCAATATCAGCATCTTACATTCAACAGAGTGGAGGGACCCCTTCAGGGCTTGCTTTTGTTCCCTCTCACACCCTGGAGTTAAACTCGAGTTTCGCACTCAAACCGTTTTCGTTGACTGCAAAAGCCGGGTGGATGTCGTGGTATACGACAACCGTCGACTCCTTGCCGATAAACGACTTTTATCTAGGCGTAGGATCTCGAATTCCCATTCAATCTTTCGGTTTCGGCAACGTTGAGCTTAACAGCGGTATCCGAACTGGCGGAGATATAACCGAGTATCACGTAGGTTTGAAGCTTGGACTTGAGTTTACAGAATTATGGAAGAAGCGAGAGAGGATGTGGGGTGGTTAAGGAGAATCTTTTAAGGGTCAAGGAACGAATCGCAGATGCGTGTGCAAGGGTCGGTCGCAGCCCTCAGGAAGTGCAAATTGTCGCTGTTACGAAAACGCATCCCGTGAGTTTGATAAAAGAGGCCGCCGAAGCCGGCGTAAGCATAATTGGGGAGAACCGCGTCCAAGAAGCGGCGGAGAAATTTGCTGAAGTTGGAAAACTTGTAGAATGGCATCTTGTAGGGCATCTGCAGCGAAACAAAGTCAAAAAAGCTCTTGAAATCTTCTCGATGATACACAGTCTTGACTCGATTAGCCTTGCGGATGAGATTGAGAAAGAGAGCGCGGCTATAGAAAAGTTGACTCCTTGTCTTGTAGAGGTAAATACGTCTGGTGAGGAGTCAAAATTCGGAGTTGAACCTGATAAGCTTGCCGGACTGGTGGCTCCAGTCTTAAAGTATGAACACATCAAGCTTGTCGGGCTTATGACTGTTGGTCCTTTAACGGAAGATAAAGAGAGAATTCGTTCAAGCTTCAGGCTTCTGCACGAACTGCGGAACCGGGCGGAAAATGTCTTTGGTTGTTATCTTCCGCACCTTTCGATGGGGATGAGCGACGATTTCGAGACCGCAATAGAGGAGGGTGCTACGATGGTGCGGCTCGGTAGGGTAATATTCGGGCCGCGAATAAGGTAAATTAGGTATTGACAACACGTACATAAATCAGTATAGTGCGTGAAATTATGCGCCGGGGTAGCTCAGTTGGTAGAGCACGGGTCTGAAAAACCCGGTGTCCGCAGTTCGATTCTGCGCCCCGGCATGCTTGACAAGTCGCGGTCAACGCGTATAGTTAAGTAATAAATAAATAAAAAAACAAAGTTAAGTCAAACCATCCTATGCCCAAAGGAGGGAAATGATGAAGAAGATTCTTCTTCTTACCGTCCTTCTTGCTACTATTGCCCTCGCGCAAAATTTTACTTTCGAGGGCATCCCGAATCCGGCAACTGTCGGACAAAAGTATGACATCACAATAACTGCAACTGAAAA
>JAAYVC010000105.1 GCA_012517375.1 bacterium
ATCCCCCTCCCTTCAATTCCCTCCCACCAGGGGAGGGAGAAACCGTTTCCTCCCCCTCGATGGGGGAGGGTAGGGTGGGGGTGTCTGTACCCCAAGAAGCCGCTTCGCGCCTTCTTGGGGACCCTCCTATCTTACCAGCACGACTTTTGAAGGGCTAGCCTTCTCTACCTGCGGCACGATAAAATACACCCCAGGCCAGTAACACCCACGCCCTCCTCCCCATTGGATTGTGCCATGAGTCTGTGATGAGCGCAGCTCATCAACTCTTCTTCCCGTTGCGTCGTAGACGGATGCGGAGAAACCGTTCGGGCAGTTGGAGTAGCTAAGGGTGATCGTTGAACCGATTGACGTAACGGACAAGGGGCTTAAGTCCCTTGTCTCAGTGTGCTCCGCGATGCCGACCATGTTCCAGTCGGTTACGGTCGCCCATGCCTCGAATATAGTATCCGAGTTGAAGCGCGAATACACCCACAAGATGCGGTCGTCCGATGCTGCCACAGCAGGAAACACAACGGCACGTGCTCCTGTTGTGGCGGTATCCGAACCAAGCGGGAAATCGTACTCGAAGGTGGCCGTTGTCCGGCTTGGTTCGTTGTTCTTTATCTCTCCTAAAAAACCTGTTGCGCGGTGGAAGAACTGGTTCCAGGATTTTTTGTAGGCCCTGTCGTAGGTAAAGGCAAAGCGGTCGTCAGGCGATATGCCTATTGAAAATCTTCCTGCAGCATCTGAAGAAGTCGCATACCTCGGGTCGACCCAATCCAGGAGGCAGATGGGATGTGCAACAGCGCCTCTTGAACTGAACACGCGACTGAGGAGCGGTATCGCAGGAGCGGGAACGGCGGCCCAATCGAGCCAAAAGACTGCGAAACGGTCGTTATCGAACCATTGCGGCTCAGCCCGGCCTGATCTGGCAAAGGCGATGCTGTCGTTTACGCGGTAGCCTGTGGGGTTCCAGGGAAGGATGGACTCATCGTCGCGGTTGAATACCTGGTAGCGCGGCATATGGTCGTAGATGCCTGAGCCCAGGTGTGTTTCCGTTACTGTAACGACCACGTCCCCGGAATCGTTCAACGATATGGAGTGATAATTCAAAATTATCATGTCGGTGGAATCCGTCAGAGGAAAAGAGTCCCCGTCGAATGCCAGTACCGCTGAGTCCTTTGGAGTTCCGTCAAGTTCGAATCTTTGAAACCAGATGCCGTAGGTTTCACCTTTTGTATCCTCAAAAGGTAAGACGAACTCGCCGTTATTTGCAAGGTCTATGGACATGATCGAATATGGCCCTAAAGTATAATCGAGCAATGTCCTTGCTGGCCCTGAAGGAGTGCCCAGCGGATTGAAGCTTTGAGAACGGATAAAGCCGTTTGAGTGCACTGAAGGCGATGGATTGTTACCCCAGACAAGCACAGTATTACCTTCATTGTCCATGTCGAGAAATGGGTGATAAATCCAATTCGTGTCCTCCAATTTGGAAATCTTATATGGGTCGGTTAATGGTTTGCCATCCTTATCAAAAAAGCGGATAAAGAGATTCAAGTCGTATCCAACCGGAAGCTTTAGGCTGTCTATCCATGCAATCGCGAAACGTCCGTCCGAAGCCATCGCCGCACGAACGTATACCTGGTGATGTTTTTGCTCCGCATCGGCAATGCGGAACGATTCCTTAAGCACACCTGTGAAAAGCAATGAAACAAGAAAAAACAGATTGAACATTACTGCCTCCTCGGTCGATTACCAGTTAAGTTTAGCATCCTTAAAAGTTTTGTCAAGGCTCAAAAAGGCTCAAAGAGGAGGGCGGCTTACCCTCCTCTTTTTCCTATTGTCTTGCGCCGTTGCTGGAACCACCACCGGTAAGCCTGAAGGAGTACTTGAAGTTACATCCCAACCCAATAAGTAAGAATCTGGATTGGTATCATAATTGAAATATTCATTATCGTCTCTTGTGCCTGTGTCCCACGTACCACTAACCGCAGACCAGGTTGTTTCTACCGTGTTCTTTCTTCGTATTGCAGTGCCGGACCAGACACCATTGCCTTCTTTTGTACCTGTCTGACCCGTATCCTTGCCGCCCAATAGAGAATCGGGTCTTAGATAAATCGTATCGTCAAGTGCGCTGCATACAAAACAGGGAGCGGGGCTTGAGAGACTATGTATATTATAGAAGGTGTCACGGGCCACGGAATAGGTAGAATCATCAGAGCTTCCTGATGCTGACCCTACCTCCGCGTATGTATAGCCATTGTAATAAAGGGTTCCGCCCACGAACCAGCCGTTCCATGTCTCATAATAGGCGTGGGCCGTTGTTGCCGCCGCAAGCGCCATCACTACTGCGGCAAGGATGAGGGCTTTATTCCTGCCCATTGTTTCTCCTTTGTTTATTTTACAATGATTTCTCAGGAACCCTGTCAATCCTG
>JAAYVC010000106.1 GCA_012517375.1 bacterium
GAGTTTTTTGCAGGGCGTCCCTCTTGCCCTTGCACCTTCCTGCTCATTGCTCGCTTCTCAGGGACTTGAGGCGCATTGCCAGAATCATAATCAGATTTCTTTTATGTGTCAAGAGGATTAATATCTAATCCAGTTTTTACGGCATTAACAGTGTAGTATATGGTATCTTTTTCTATAAAAACTGCCGCAGTACGCATATAAGCAATAGTACCTATTGACACCATCGCGGAACCTATTATAATTTTCTCAGGAGGCGGATAAGATGGGGATGAGACCGGTATGCGGAAGAGTTTGCGTTAAGATGAACCAGAACAGGAGCTGGAAGATGCAATCTGAAAAGGGTTATAAAGCCGCAGGTCTTGCGAAGAGATGGGGTTTTATTATGAGGAGCCTCGGGCTTCAATATTCTCCTTACCATTGAGAAACAGCGACAGGAGTTACGGTGGGCGACCGTTTAAGCATCCTTCTCGTTGACGACGAAAAAGATTTCCTCAGTATTACCGTGCGGATGCTTGAAAACCTTGAATACGACGTAGAGTGCGCGCTCTCAGGGAGTGAGGCGCTGCACATGTATAAAAAGAAGGGCTTCGATCTTCTCATAACTGACTTAAAGATGCCGGTTATGGACGGGTTCGAGCTGATTCACAAGATAAGGGCAATAAATCCGCAGCAGAAGATAATAGTCTCGACAGCATTTCAGATGCAGGCGGTTCCATGGAACAAAAGATTCGAATGCTCGGATACGCCTGGAGAAGGCGTCAATATGAGCTCCATAAACTTCATATTCAAGCCATATACCAAATCAAGCCTCGTTTCAGCCATAGACAGCACGCTAAGAGGTGAGGTTTTTGCACCTAAATGCGACATTATAAGTAAACCCCTGGCAGAAAATCCTTCCAAAGAATCCTTAAAAAACCCGCCTCTCGACTGTTTCTACTTCATCGATCTCTATTCGATAGGGAAGAAGAGCGTATGTCTCTGCGTCAGGTTAGGCGAGCGGTCGGGCAGGATATATATACTTGAAGGCGATGTAGTTCATGCAGAAACGCTTTCTCTGAACGGCAAAGAGGCTCTTTTAGAGATTCTCTCTTGGAATGCGCCCGAGGTGTCGCTTGCGCAGGTTCCTTCCGGTATCAAAAGGAGCATTGAATCACCAATCCAGGCTCTTCTACCCGAGGGGAGAAGAAGAACTCTATCCCAAAAGGGCCTAAATGCAGGTAAAAAAGGAACTCTTTTGCCTGTTCTGACGTCTAGAAAGTGTATGCCGCGTACGGTGGAGTAAAGCCATATTATGAGGTGCATGAAACATTCTAGGCAGGGCGCAAGATGGTCCTGAATCCAATAATCAAAAAGATTTATACGTTCCGCAAGGAGGAAAAATGCCTGAAACAAGAGCAGAAAAACTCATGGTCGCTCTGCGCGGAGCTCAAAGCTCTGTTGCCGGACTCGAGGCGACTGCGGTTGTATCTATAGACGGATTAGTTATCGCGAGTTCACTTCCGCCGGATATTGAAGAAGAAAGGGTGGCTGCGATGACGGCGGCCATGCTCGGGCTGGGCGAACGAACTGCCAACGAGATGAAGCGCGGAGGAATGGACCAGCTTTTTCTCAAAGGACCTTTGGGATACGTTGTCATTATGAGCGCATCGGAGATAGCGGTTCTGACAGCGATTGCAAACGCCGATGTCAAGCTCGGTCTCTTGTTCCTCGAACTCAAGAATCTTGTTCAGCAGCTTGAACCAATACTAAAAGGATGAAGCCATGGCTGAAGATATCCTTATTTATAAGAACAACATAAAAGCTCTGATGAAGATTGTGGCAAGCCTAAGCCACGCCTCGGATACTTTAATAGGCAAGGCCGCGAACACCCTCATGTACCAGACGGGCAAGGACCTGGGCAAGATAGAGGGCGCCAAGATGGACAAGACAGACGACCTTTCTAAGGCGCTCGATATGATAGCGAAGGCGGAGGAGGGTGTATGGGAGATAGAACTCTGGAAGGATAAAGGGGTCGCGGACTACGTCTTCGAGGACGCCGGTGTTCGCAAGGCTTATCTAGTATTCAAGGAATGTCCAATCCGGCAGGTCTGCATGACGCACGGCGTAAAGCAGGATGAAGTCATATGCCGCATAACGCACGGTCTTTTTGCGGGAATAATGGGCGAAGTCATGGAAAAGAAGGTTGACCTTCATGTTGAGCATGCCGGACCCAACGCCTGCAAGAAGATAGTCGAGATGAAGTAATTGATGGAGGTGTCTTATGAAAGTAGCGACATACCAGATGGCTTCGTGCTCCGGCTGCCATGTGGCCCTTGTTAACCTGGGGCTCGATCTAATCGAGCCTTTGTCGAAGGGCGAGCTTGTGTTTTCCCCTGTGCTCGTCGATTCGAAGGATGTTTCGGAAGCGGACGTCGCATTCATAGAAGGCGGCGTGCGCAACCGCGAAAACCTTGAGATGCTAAAGAAACTCAGGGACAAGACTGAGACCCTTGTAGCCTTCGGAACCTGCGCCTGCTTCGGAGGAGTGCCCGGAATCGGCTCCGCATTCAAGGCCGCAGACCTCCTGTCGGAAGCGTACGGCGACGATTTCCTTCCAGAAGGTATCCCGATTCTCGAACAGAGGGTCGACCCTGTGGACGCGCACGTCAAGGTCGACTACTACTTCCCCGGATGTCCTCCTCCGCCAAAGCTCCTCAAGTCGAACATACAAAGGCTTCTTGAAGGCCAGCAGCCGTCCTTCTACGACCTGCCGGTATGCGCCGAGTGTCAGAGGGTCGCTAAAAAGGAAGTAACGCACGACCTGAAGCGCATCGCCGAGAATTTTCCCGAACCCGATGAGTGCCTCCTTTCGCAAGGTTTTGTGTGCCTGGGCTCGGTAAGCCGCGGCGGATGCGAGGCGCCCTGTACGCATGCCGGTGTTCCATGCCTTGGCTGTCGAGGTCCAATAGATCGCGTATTCGTTGAACCCACCCACGGGATTCTTTACGATCTCTCGCGCCGCATAAGCCACTTTACAGGCAAGACGGAGAAGGAGGTCAGAGACAAGCTTCGCGACATCGTTCACGTCTTCTACTCATTCACGCTCTCGGTCCCCGAACTCCGGAAAAAGGATGCCGAGGATGTCTACAAGCTCATCAACCGGATAAAGGTCTAAGCGAGGTAATTATGCCTAAAACGATAACCATAAATCCAGTGACAAGGGTTGAAGGTCACGGCAAGATTACGCTCGAGCTTGACGAGCAAGACAGGGTCTCAAATGCCCGGTTCAGCGTCCAGGAGTTCAGGGGATTCGAGAAGTTCTGTCAGGGCGCGCTTGCCGAGAGGCTCCCGTCGCTTACAGCGCGAATATGCGGAATATGTCCTATTTCGCACCACATTGCCTCGGTAAAAACCGTTGAAGCCTGTTTCGGCGTCAAGATATCGCCGACCTCAGAGAAGATACGCGAACTCATGATGCTGGGCCAGTTAATCGAGAGCCACATGCTTTCTATTGCAGCGCTCAGTCTGCCTGATCTGATGCTTGGCTCGGCAAAGCCTAAGGACCGCAACATTATCGGAATATACAACTCCGGCAAGGATGCGGTAAAGAAGGCTCTCGAAATAAGGTCCTTCGGAACCGCTATATGCTATATTGCCGGAAGAAGACCTGGGCACCCCATAGGCGCAAGAGTGGGTGGCGTAGTGTCGCTCATCAATGAGGAAGAAAAGAATGACCTCCTCTCCAGGTACAGGGAGATAGAGCCTCATCTTGGCTGGTTCTCGGAACTTATGCGCAGTCTTTGCGAAAAGAATGCCGATGCGATAGATACACTGGGCGACATCAAATCTTCATACCTAGGGCTGTCGAATTCAGGCTCCCTTTCGTTCTACGAAGGCGACGTCAAGGTCTTAAATGAAGACGGTTCCGAGGCGCTGTCCTTCAAGCCTGAAAAGTACTACGACAACGTTGAGGAAAAACACGAGAATTGGAGCTACATGAAGTTTCCTGTTCTCAAATCCGGCTCTGGATTCCGCGTAGGTCCCCTCGCTCGAGTCAACATAGCTCAGAAGATCCCGACCCCGAAGGCGTCGGAGGAACTCGACTGGTTCAAAGCGCGCTGGGGCAGCCCCGTTCACAAGACCCTTACCTATCACTACGCGAGATTTATCGAGACCCTGTACGCCATCGAACGCGCAAGAAAGCTTCTTGAAGATCAGGATATCCTTAAGGGCGAAATATATACAAAGACAAAGATAAAAGCAGGCAAAGGCATAGGCATAGTGGAGGCTCCCCGCGGAACCCTTGTCCATAGTTACGAGCTTGACTCCGACGGCAAGGCAGTGAAGGTGAATCTTACGGTTGCAACGCAGCACAACAATTTGGGCTTTAACGACGCGCTCAAGGAGACGGCTTCGAAGCTTGTGACGAATGCCAGTCCGGATGAGGCGAGCCTCAACAAGCTGGAGATGATTGTCAGGGCATACGATCCCTGCCTTTCGTGCTCGACGCACTCGTTCGGACCTCAAAGCTTCGCTATTGAGCTTTTGGATAGTGAACGTAACCTAATCCGGGAGTACAGATGAGCAATCTAAAGATTTCCAGAGACGAAAAAAGATGCGTGAGCTGCAAGGAATGCATCATTGTCTGTCCTCAATCAGGGGAAGACAAGGTGAATTCCGTTATCGTTGCTGCAAAAGAGGAAGGAAAACCGCCGGAGATAGGCTGCATCGAGAACTGCATTCAGTGCATGACATGCTGGGATTTCTGCCGTTCCCAGGCAATCACTTTCGAGAATCACCATCTTGTTTCAAGACTCGTGGAAAACGAGAAGGCGCTGGAAAAGGTATCGAGGTTCATATAAAACTGTCGGGAGAAAAAGGTTTGTGAATATGATTCCTGTAAAGGTCGTTGTCTTCGGCAAGGGCGAGGCTGGAAAAAGCACGCTCATACAAGGGCTTATACCTGACGCCATGAACATAGAGAGGGGCGGAAGAACGGTAGCCATGGATTATGGTTTCGTTTCGTTCGAGGGATGGACATTCCATCTCTGGGGTACGCCCGGCCAGGCTCGATTCGAACCCGTACGCGAGGTTCTTGTCCAGGGGATTGACGTAGCCGTTTTCGTTATAGACTCCTCCAGATACTTCGACGAAGAGGATAAGCGACTTCTGGAGGAGGTCGAAAGACAGGGCGTACCATATCTGCTTTTCGTCAATCACAAGCCTGACGGACAAAAAGAACGCAGGTCGACCGAAAGGCTTATGGAGGGCTTCCCGAAGCCTTCCCGGATTGTCGAAGGCTCGGCAAAAAACCCGGCGACGGTTTCGCAATTCGTTAGCGCGCTCAAGGAGATGGCAAGGAGTTTAGCGCCCGATTCAAGTATGTGAATCGCTGAATCGCCCTCCCCTGTGTTCTAGGGGCTTAAATGCTCCTTAGAGACCAGCTCCAGTTTTCCTGATTCGAATCTAAGATGATACAAATCACCCTTTTTGCCTTTGAACCATTCCCTCGTCTCCTCCAGCGTTCGCGGGGTCTTCCGGTAGGCGTCGTTTGAGGCATAAATCGTGACTTCCTTGCCTGAAATCCAATTGACTGCCTCGTGAAGATGAATGTGCGATGGAAGCTCTTCGATAAAGATAACGTCATCCTTTCCGAAATCAGTTAGTTTTTCCATGTCAACAGCCAGTCTTTCCGTCAGCACACTAACGCGAACGAACTCCTTCTGGACGAGTATAGTGGCGAAGACGTTGCATGCCAGATAAATGCCGCCCAATACGCACAGAGCCCATATCAATGCGGTTCGCCTGCGTTCCTTAAAAAATTCCCAAGCGGCGCTGAAGAGGCCTCCGGCAAAGAGCGAGATTCCGACCGACGGCAGATACGGGTAGCGCGCGCTTATCTTGATAGTAAAAGGAAGGAACACGAGAAGGGTCGCAACAGCAAGAAGAAAGCTCCACAGCAAGGGCCTTGAAAGCTTCCTTAAGCAAGCCAGAAGGATTATCAGGGGAAGGGTTAATGCCGCGACCGCAGCAAGCGCCCAGTAGACCCAGAGCAATGGCGGCGGCAGTATCCCCAGTACTGAAGCGACATAGGGGTGCCGGGGGTTGGGCATCCAGAGCCATACCCAATAGTCAAAAAGGTTGGTCAGGATATGCCAGCCCGGCTTGTATATCCCTTCGGAACCGATGAAGCGGTAAGCCCAGCTGAACTGCAGTACAATGTAGGCGGCTAATATTGCCCCGAATACTATATAAGGATAAAAGAAACCGCGTGTTCTGTCCGCCTTCCTGACAAGTATAAGATCGTACAATGGGAGAAGCAGCGGGAGCGCTATCGAAGCTTCCTGCATGAGAAATGCCAGAATGTATGATGCTAAAGAAAAGCCAAGCCAGAACCCGCGGCCTTTTTCCCTGAAGCGCATGTAGGAATACAGGGTCATCAAAATGAAAAAAGTAACGAAGAGCGTCACGGAGCCTGATATCCAAGTGATAGCTTCGTAATGACTGAATGCGACGAGAAAAAGAACGGACGACGAAACGGCGGCAAGGGTCTTTTTGAAAACGCGCGATGCTATCAGATAAACCATTGTGGTGTTTACAAGATGCATCGCGATGTTGGCCAGAACGTAAGGCAGGGGATTGTCCCCGAACAGGGCGCCGCGAGCCATTATGAGAGCCAGATTGAGAGGTCTGAAGAAATCGTTACCGCCGTAGAGAACGGTCTCAAAGAAGGGCTTTGTCTTATACGCCTTGAATATCAGAAGCGCGGTATAGTCGTCGCCTATGAAGCGATTCCGGAGCAATGGAATAAACAGCGCAATACCAGATGCCCATAGCGCGGGCAGCGCCCACCATTTCTTTTTTTCCATAACTGCTTCGTTCATTCATCCATCCTCTGGGCTCCTGCGATTTCTGCGAATAACCATCCGTCTGCCTAGCGTCTCGAAACCCGGCGGACAGTTCTCAGTTATCCGAGTGTTCGGGCGCACTGTTCACCTGCCTGGAGTGGATGATATCGTTCGTATCGGAGATGATTATCGAGTATTCTCCGGCTGAAGCGTAAATATCCGATTTTACTTCTATTGCTATATTGTACGTCGTCGCCCAGTCTGTAAGCTCCTCGAATCTCTGAACCGAGAGGTAGTCCGCTATTCGCGGTTCCGCCTTGATGAGAAGGGTCTTGCCCTCGAACCTTCTCGTGTGCTGTTCGAGCATTCTTTCTATCTCCGAGAGGAGATAGTCTCTTGAAGGGATTCTTCCAAGACCCTTGCATACGGCGCACTCCTCTGTCAAATGGACGAAAAGACCGGGACGCTTGCGTTCCCTGGTTATCTCGATTAAGCCGAACCTGCTGAATCCGGAGAAATCGGTATGCGCCCTGTCTTCGTGGAGGTATCGCTTGAGCTCCTTGAGCACCGTAGCCATGTTTTCCTTGGAGCGCATGTCTATGAAATCGATTATCAGTAATCCCGAGAGATCGCGGAGCATTATCTGCCTGGCTATCTCGGAGGCGGCCTCCATGTTTGTCTGGAAGATCAATTTTTCAGGCTGTTCCTCTCCCGAGAAACGGCCGGTGTTCACATCAATGGCAACCAGCGCTTCCGTATGGTCTATAGTTATGAAGCCCCCGCTCTTGAGCCATATCTTTCTCTCGAAAACCTTTTTTATCTCGTTCTCGACCCCGTACTTTTCGAAAATGGGCACTGATTCTGCATAGAGCCTTACCCTTGAGCGAAGCTTCGGCGCATTTCTCCTGAGATATCTCAGTATATTTTCGTACTCGACTCTTGAATCAACAATAACGTTGGCTACGCCTTTAGTGAACTGGTCCCTCACCAATTTGAGCGAGACCAGAAGCTCCTCGTAAAGCAGAGCGGGGGATTTTTCCTTGCTGGCGCTTTCAAAGATGGACGACCAGGTTTCATTCAGATTATCAAAATCGAGTTTGAGATCCGCCTCAAGTGCTTTCTCGGCGGCCGTCCTCACAATCAGGCCGATCTTTCCCTGCTTGAGTTTTGATGCTATTGAACGAAGCCTTGAACGTTCAGCGCGATCCTTGATTCTTCTCGAAACGCCTATATGGTTTATCGAAGGAGTCAGGACAAGATAGCGGCCTGCAAGAAAGATGAAGGATGAGAGTCTTGCGCCCTTCTTGCCGAGAGGTTCCTTAACTACCTGTACAAGAATATCCTGGCCGGTTTTTAAATCAAGCTTAAGCTCCTTTTCTATCTTTTGCGCCTCCTCCTCCTCCATCTCCGAATCGTACATCTCCGACATCGCTTTATCGGGTATGTCGGAAAGGGGAAGGAAACCGTTCTTTGAAAGGCCAATGTTCACGAAGGCGCCGGCAAGGCCGTGTACAATGTTTTCAACTTTTCCTTTGTAGATTCTGCCTACCAGGTTTTTCTTCTCCAATCGTTCGGAGTAGTATTCAATCAGCTTGCCGTCGTCAAGGACGGCCGTTCTGATCTCGAAACGTGTAACATTTATGAGTATTTCTTTCTTCATTTCAGGATGTCTCCTCAAGAAGCGGTATAAGGCGGTCTCCAGCTGCGGCGTAAGCGTCGACGCGCTCGACCCGCAGGAGACGCGCCTCGGATGTAGGTATTTTATAAATAAGGGAGAGTGAATTCCATAGCTTTGCTCGCGCAGCATTGGCCAGAAAAACGGTCAATTTGCCGTCGCAGACGCTAACTTGCACCGCGCTGTCCTCATGGGCGATCCTATGGACGAGTTGTTGGAAAGGCTCTTCCGGGCTGGGCCAGACGCGGTATTGAAGTACGCTCGCCGCCTTTGTTATGGCTTCGGACTGCAAGGAGAGCGTTCTCGATTCTGTTATTTTCAGTCCGGGCGGCGTGCAACGTTCGAGAACCAACGCAACGCTTTTTTGCGGCATTCGTGAAAGAAAAGCGTCTACGTATTCTCCTCTGCTGGTTACGCCTACGGGTTTCGGGAATCCGAAGCTGACCCTGGGATGAGGCGAGAAGCCCTCGGTGTAGCATAGCGAGAGACCGGAGCGTCTCAGAAGACGGTAAACAGCCCTGACGAAATCAAGATGACTTGCGTATCTGAAAGCCTCTCCGACTTCGAACTTCATCCTTATTCTGAAGGGACCATTCGCAGTCTCCGAACACGCTCTGGGGATAACTGAACCTGTCGAGTCTTCAGGGATAGGTTTGCCCTGAATTTTACCGGGGGTCCTGTCCGTGGCTGAACAACCGACGCCGCAGTCGTAGCAGTCTCCATTCATGCAGTCGCTGCGGGTCTCTTCGTGCATCGCTTTGCTGTACTCAGCCCTGAGAAACTCCGGGGATATGCCAAGGTTAAGGAATTCCCACGGCAGCCTCTCATCGGGCTTTCTTTCCCGCGTGTAGGCCGCAGGGTCAACGCCGGTTTCCCCGAATGTTTCCAGCCAGCGCTCAAGCTTGAAATTTTCACTCCATTCCTGGAAGTAACCTCCCCGCTGGAGGACTCCTTCCAGAACTTTTGCCAGTTTTTCGTCCCCCCTGGCAAGAACTGCCTCTACAAAACTCGCGTCAGGTCTTGCCCATTTAGTCCTTACCCTTTTGGCGCCCGCTTCTTCCTTCATCCTCGATATTCTTTCTTCAAGAATCCCGACATCGGTGAAGGGGCACCACTGAAACGGTGTATGCGGCTTGGGAACGAAAGAGGCTACATGTATGTTTACGGCAAGGCCCTTGGCTTCTCGCGCAAGCTCGCGGATGAAGTCTATGTTCATATCTATGTCTTCCTCGGTTTCCGTCGGAAGACCAACCATGAAATAGAGCTTTACGTGTCTCCAGCCCAGGCGCGCCGCGGTCAATGCAGTATTGATGATTTCTTCGTTTGCGACGTTCTTGTTAATGACCTTCTTCAAACGGACGGAAGCAGTCTCGGGAGCGAAGGTCAATCCTGTTTTTTTTATCTCAAGAAGTCTTTTCCCGATTCGCTCGTTGAACGTCTCGCCCCTGAAACTCGGAAGGGAGAGAGAAACACGCCTGGAACCCAGCTTCGAGTTTAATCCCGAAAGAAGCTCATCCAGCCGGGGATAGTCAGAGACCGCAAAGGAAAGCAGAGAGACTTCGTCCCATCCGGTAGCGCTGATTCCCTCCTCGGCAAGCGCCGAAATATCCTCAAATGGCCTGTATCTTTGAGGACGATTCGCGAAGCCTGCCTGGCAGAATCGGCATCCGCGAAGGCATCCGCGTCCAATCTCGACAACGAGCCTGTCGTGTTCTATCTCTCCAATGGGCAGAATCTGTTTTGCAGGCGCGTCCGAAAACCTCAACTCTGAAACCGTTCTCTTCCTTATGGCCTTGGAGCGGCCGTGTATCGGAGGCACCCATACGCCCTCAATCTCCGCAAATCCGGACAGCCGTTCGGATTTGCTCTTTGTCGAGGCGAGAACGTCTGCCATCTCCCTTACCGCATCTTCACCATCCCCCATGAGAAAGGCGTCGAAAAAGGATTCGAGCGGAAGGGGGTTAGCGGTGCAGGGTCCTCCGGCGACTATCAAGGGGTGTTTTTCAGAGCGGTCAATATATCTCAAGGGTATGCCGGAAAGCTCTAAAGCGGCAAGCGCGTTCGTGTAGCCTAACTCGCTCTGCAGGCTTATTCCCACCATGTCGAACTCCGAAAGCGGAGTAGAAGTTTCAAGCGTGTGAAGAGGTATGCCTTGCTTCTTCATCATTGGAACCATATCAACCCAGGGGATGAATGCACGCTCTGCAGAAGCCGTCTTTGTTCCATTGATAATGTGGTACAGCACCTTTAGACCGTAGTTGGACATGCCTATCTCGTACGTATCCGGAAAGAGAAGCGCTATCCGAGTTTTGACTTCTCTGGTCTTTACGGAAAAAAGCTCCGAGTCGGTATATCTCACTGGACGTTCGACCTGCGGCAAGAGGCGTTCGAACTGCTCCCTGTAGGAAGAAATCATCCCGGATGATACTTTACAAGCGGCTGTAAGTCAACAACTAGTTTTCAAAAAAGGTCGCCTGCTTGGCTGCGTGAAACGAATAGAGATCAGCTGATTTTATGCTCGAACTGAAGCTTGTAGAGTCCGTAATAGAAGTCTTTGCGAGCCATAAGCTCCTCATGAGATCCCTCTTCGACTATTTTGCCGTGGTCAAGGACTATTATTCTGTCCGCATCACGCACCGTCGACAGCCTGTGAGCAATGATAAGCGACGTACGGCCCTCGAGCAGCTTGTGTATTGCGTCCTGAATCAGGGCTTCGGTCTTAGTGTCGACGGAGGATGTGGCCTCGTCCAGAACGAGTATAGCGGGGTCGAATGCCAGCGCACGCGCGAACGATATAAGCTGGCGCTCGCCTACTGAAAGATTCACTCCTCTTTCCTGCACAGGCGATTTATAAGTATCCGGCAGTTTTGAGATGAACTGGCTCGCGTTGGTTGTGCGGGCCGCACTTTCCACGATCTCCTGAGGGAGCTCGCTCCTCAACTTGATGTTCGTTTCTATGTCCCCCAAAAAGAGAAAAACATCCTGCATTACAATGCCCACATTGGAACGCAGAAACTTCTTGTCGATGTCCTTTGTATCCTTGCCGTCCAGCAGTATCCTGCCCTTTTGAATCTCGTAAAAACGCGACAATACGTTTATGAGGGACGTTTTGCCCGCTCCGGTAGCTCCCACGAACGCCACGCGCTCCCCTGGTTTTATGCGGAAGCTTATGTCCTTAAGAACCCACTCCTCTTCGTTGTAAGCGAACCAGACATTCTGGAATTCTATATCGCCCCTCACCTTTTTATCAATAGTAACTCCATCGTAGTCTTCTTTTTTCTCGTCAAGAAGCATGAATATGCGTTCGCCTGAAGCCATTGCCTGCTGCAGCAAGTTGAACTTCTCAGTAAGGTCCCTCACAGGCTCGAAGAAGATCTCGGCGAATCGCAGGAAAGCTGTTAAAAAACCGACCGTAAGCACTCCGGCAACTATCCAGTGCGCGCCGAACCAGATTATGGCGGCCATTGCGAACATCGCAAGGAAATCGACGAGGGGTCTGAAGACAGCGAAAACCATCATCTGTTTGAATCGCGCATCGTAGTAGCTTTCATTGATGGTATGGAACTCCTTTATGCGCTTAGCCTCCTGTCTGAACATCTGGATAATCTTGATTCCAGAGAGGTTTTCATTCAAGAAAGCGTTAATGCGGGCGATGCGGACGCGAACCTTGCGGAATGCGTCGCGAAGCCTTCGCCGGAATACTACGGTTGCAACGACCATAGGCGGCACTATGGCGAATAAAACAAGCGAAAGCCTCCAGTTGTAGATGGGAAGAGCTATCATCAGTCCGAGAAGTATGAATCCGTCGTAGAAGAAGCTGGTAATAACCTCTGAAAAGAACTGGTTAAGCGTGTCTACATCGTTTGTAGCCCTTGTTACGAGCCTTCCGACCGGGTTGCGGTCAAAGAAACGGACGGGCAGATGCTGAAGGTGCGAGAATATGGCGGTCCGGAGCCGGTGCATGGACCGCTGCCCGGCCAGGGTCGTAAGAATTACCTGAATAAAGCTCGCTATGAAGCGGAAAACGCCTATGAGCATGAAGAAAATGGCAAGCCTCGTGAGTCCTTTCCAGTCGCTTTGGCGAAGCACTGAGAGGACCTTTGTAGGGAAGGAATTCGCATTATCAAGATCCTTGTACGGTACGAGAAGTTTATCTTCACCCACGGCAGGGTACTTTTCCGCGACGTCGGGTGCGAGATTCTTCACTGCTTTTTCCCTGTCCATGAGGTAGTACTCCCGCTGGTCCACCTCGTCTTCCGCAGAATGGGGAATCTTGGAAAGATACTGTTGCGGAACGGCCCAGAGAGAATCCCGCATATGGTATATCTCGTTCTCGTGCCCCTTTATCTGAGAGGGCGTAAGACGCATGAGCCTTGTAACCTTGAATATGTCGAGGTCAATTGCTCGCTGCGTAATGATGGGAAGCGCTATCTGAGCCACCGATAAGAGTATCCCTAAAAAGGCTGAAACGGCAATCATCCACCAGTCGCGCTCGAGATATTTGATGAGCCTTGCGACTATCCTCGAATCGTATATCTTGCCGAGTTTTTCTTCCTCGTGAGCGAACATCAGACCTCCTCCCTTAACAGCGAATCCGCAAATGGAACTTCAATATCAAAATCAATTCGTCTTCTAAAAAACATTTTTTCCACTACTTCACCCCCTGCAATTTTGCGAACAAGGCGTAGAGACCGTCTTTTATCATCAATTCTTCGTGAGTTCCACGCTCCACTATGCGGCCTTCGTCCATTACGAGTATCTCATCAGCAAAAGCGAGACTTCTCGGCCGCGCCGAGATTATGATAACGGCTCGGGTGCGCATTATTTTCTTTAGCTCGGTAAGAATCTCTATCTCCGTATCGGCATCAACGGCCGAAAGGGCGTCGTCGAGAATGAGAATCCTTGGATCCGCCAGAACAGCCCTGGCAATTGTCAGGCGCTGCTTCTGGCCTCCCGATACTGTGACCCCGCGCTCGCCAAGAATGGTTTCGTAGCCCTGAGGAAACTCGACTATCTCATCGTGAATGCCGGCTATCTTCGCTGCACGCTCTATCTCTTCATCCGAGACCTCCCTCTCTACTCCGAATCCTATGTTTTCCCTGACCGTTTCAGAGAAGAGGAAGCTGTCCTGGGGTACGACACCTATGGCTCCGCGTAAGACCTTCAGGGGAATTCTCGATATTGGATGACCGTCAACCGTTATTGAACCCTCGGGCGCCTCGAACAAACGGGGCAGTAGTGAGATGAGGGTCGATTTACCGGAACCGAGCGTGCCGATTATTCCCAGAATCTTGCCCGGCTTCAATTCGAAGCTGATGTCTTCCAGCGCCGGATAAGGAACTTCGGGATACTTGAAGGTTAGTCTCGAATACCGTACATTGCCCTCGATTGCACCAATGTTCAATGTGCGCTCATCGTCGGCGATCTCGGGCCTGGTCTCAAGTATCTTGTTGATGCGGCCCATGGACGCAGCTCCGCTCTGCACCAGGTTCATCAGCCATCCGATGGAGATCATGGGCCAGATGAGCATGCCCAGATAAGCCTGGAACGCCACAAAGCTTCCTATCGAAAGGTGAGCGAGTATAACAAAACGACCACCAATCAGCAGGATAACGAAAAGCGATATGTTTGAAAGAAACATTATCAAAGGAAAGAAGAGCCCCCACAGCTTTATGAGGTCAATATTCTTTTTAACGTAGTCCTTGCTTATTCCGAAGAAGATATCGGACTCGCCTTTCTCCTGCACGTAGGCTTTGACTACCCTTATGCCAGATATGTTTTCGGAGACCCTTGCCGACATTGACGAGAACGCCTCGCGTACGGCTTCGAATCTTCTTCTCATAAGACCTGAGAACCTCAGGGTAAGGAAGAGAAGAATCACCAAGGGTATCATTGTGTAGACGGTCAAGAGCGCCGTAAAGGGCCAATCCAGAAACACCATCGCCGCTATAGTGAAAAGACCCATAAAGACAAGATCTACAACAAGAATAAACCCGAACGTCATTGCCTGCATTATGGCATCGAGATCGTTAGTGGCGTGAGCCATAAGGTCTCCGACCTGCTGTTTGTTGAAGAAGGAGAAGGAAAGCTTGCCCAGGTGTTCAAGGAGCTTCCTGCGGAGGTCCGTTATTATCCTTATGTTAGACCCCGAGATAAGGTAGCGCCAGAGGAATCGACCCAAGGCGATGAGGATGCCGGCCCCTAGAGTGGAAAGAACCATTATGAGCACGAGGTTTACTCCCTTCGAAGGGGCAAGGATGTTATCAAGCGCAATCTGGATGAACTTGGGCATAGCAACCTGTGCAACGTCTACGACAATGAGCGCAAGCGTACCGATGGCTATCTTCCACCAGTGATGACGCATGTAAGGCAGTAACGTCTTGAAAGAACGTACCCCTACACCCTTAGGTCTTTCTCGAGACATGAATCATAAGTTTACACGAATGTTAAGCTTTGTCAACTAGTTATACCCCAAAGAGTTACTCGACGCAACTCTTTGGGGGACCCCCCTCTCACCCCCCGCCGCCGCGGGGACCCTAATCTTACGCCCCAAGAAATTACTCCGTAACTTCTTGGGGACCCCGAATCATCGCCTCATTTTGCTCCCACTCCAATCTGGGCGTTGGTTTGACTTCTCCGGTATCACTCCTAGTATTATGAAAAAAAGGAGCATTATGCTTGTTCAGTTTACCATGTTTCCCACCGACAAGGGCGAATCGGTCTCCCCTTACGTCGCGCGCATCCTCGAACTAGTGGACTCCTCAGGGCTTGCATACAAGCTCGGTCCAATGTCAACCGCAGTCGAAGGAGAATGGGATGAGGTGTTTGCCCTCCTTAAGCGATGCCGCGACGAACTCCGCAAAGATTCCAACCGCGTCTACATCGTCATCAGTGTCGACGACCGCAAGGGCGCTCAAAACCGCATAGAAGGAAAGATTCGCTCGGTCGAAGAAAAGCTAGGCAAGAAAGTTTCCACTTAGGGAATAACACCACTCTTTCACTGTATTAATCAAAGAAGGAGGCTTTGTGAAGCGTTTCACCATATCAGTAATGCCTCTCGTAAGCTTACTCATAATCCCTGATTGTGCCAGGCATCGTAGCATCTCACAGGGTAAATACGTTATCAATATCGAGGCAGATGGGACATCATTGGTAAACGGCAGGCAAGCTCCGTTTGATGGAAGGACTTTTCGCGATTTAAACAGGGATTCTTACATCGCCGTAATCATTATTCCAGTTCCTGCACTCAGATGCGGCAGCCTCGCAGTAGTTCTAGATTCAATTCTCTCTCTGGGTGCGCAACGCATTTTTCTATCCGACGGTTCTTCGACATCGATAAGGATTAGTACATCGGGTGCGATCCCTGTGGGAGGCTGGGGTGATGCCGTAAGGAATTTTCCGGAGCCCGTAATCCTTTTAGAAAAGGGTGATTCAGTCAGAATGAGAGGCTAATCCACTTCCCTCAAATCAAGCAAGTTGATGGAAAGGTTGAACGTCTCCTTGAAAGACAAGAAATCAAAACGCATAATACTCCTTGTAGACGACGAAGCATCCTGCGGATTCCTGATAAAAACGGCAAAAACCCTTCGCGAGGACGATATCGAGGTAATACTGTTTTTCTCGGATAGACCTGAGCATGAACCCTTCATGCTTCACTGAGAATTGAGGTTGCCTCTTGCCGCATTAAAGCTCGAATATTGACACGGGCGCATTGGTGATTAAAGTTAGTGCATGCTATGGAGTGCGGACCCCTGGTTTACCTCGACGTTTAAAGAAGCCCAGCAGGCAAGACTCAAGGGCAATCCTGCGCTTGCAGAAAGCCTTTACCGTTCACTTTATGAGCGGGCTATTGAGCTTGGCGAACCGGAAACCGTAAGAAAAGCTAGAATGGAATGGATATCGTTTCTTGGTTCGGCCTGCCGATACGAGGAGGCGAGGCTTGAGTCCGAAAGATTCCTTTCGGAACTCGATGTAGTATCCGACAGGCTTATTCGAGCGGAGGTCGAATACTATCTGGCAAACTTCTCCTATTATCTCAACGAATACGACAGGGCGATAGAACTGGCAGGAAAGATACTTTCATCCCTTTCGGAGCAGGAGAGTCCATCGCTTGAAGCGCGCGTCTACAACATGCTTGCCCTTTCTGAAAGACACATCGGGCTTTATGAGCAGGCTATTGAGCATTTTCATGAAGCGGTGTTGATTCTAAAGAAGAACAACCTGTCCGATGACGGCGGTTACGACGGCAATCTCGCTCTCTTGTACGAGGACAAGGGCAGGTATTCGGATGCCATTGAGTCGTACCAGGTCTGCCTGTCAAAGGCAAAAAAAATAAAAAGCGAAGAAATGACAACCTTTGCCACAATGGGGATCGGCACTGTGTACCACAAACTTGGCCGGTTTGCAGAGGCGAGGTTCTTTCTGAGTGAAGCCCTTATTAAAGCGGAAAATATGGAGAACCCTATCCTCACACAAAACGTCCACGCGGCTATTTCCGAACTGGCGCTGGAGGAGTTTGATCTTGTTGCGGCGTTCGATCATGCTACTGCGGCGCTACTTATGGCGCAGGAAGCGGCGATTCCAGAACTCGAGGCCGATGCAAGAATAGTCAACGGGAAGATACTTCTGCAGAGAGGCAAGCATGGTGATTTTGAAGCCGCACTCAACGAAGCAAAAAAGGCAAGCGAAATCCATACCGAACTTGGACTCAGCTACGGCGTAGCCCTTGCCCTGAATCTTGAATCCGAGGTTCTTATGGCGTTAGGACGCTCGGACGAAGCGCTAACAAAAGCCCTGGATTCCGTGACAATCGGAGAGGAGTTCGGTGAGGATATGGACAGCATTTGCTCCACCGCCGCTCGTATTCTTGAATCCGCAGGGAGAAAAGAAGAGGCTAAGGCTTTGTGGGACAGAGCGCACGAGGTTGTTCAGGAGAAAGCCTCCGGTCTAACCAAAAAAGATAAGGAAAGCTTTCTTGCAAGACCGTTTGTCAAGAGGGTGATGGGTCAAGACCATTGATATGCCTTTTTTAAAAAAAGGAGCCGGCATCACCCGGCTCCAAAAATACCGAAGCTCAAATTATACGAATTTTACGCGAAGATCGAGATTAGCAATCATCCTTTGAAGGAGTTCGCGGAAAAGCCTGTTGGGGTAATTGGACAGACGCGTTTTTTCAAGCGAGCGGGATACTTCCTTGGAAAGAGGTCGGATTGCCTCATAAGTCTCATTGAACACGGCGCTAAACCGTACTTCTTCGCCGTTTGTCTTGTCGCGAATCAAGGCGGAATAGTTGGATTTTACTTTAACTTCCCTGTCCGATAAATCCAGTATCTCCTGGCTTTCTTCGACAGAGATAGCCAGTTCGCCTTCAAGATGCAGTTTTCCCGACGGTTTTTCCATTTTCGCTTCAATCATCGTTAGGTCAATGAGATGAAGCTTCGCTTTAGGCGAATCGTGAAGCAGATCGGACTCGATAACGGAATCAAGATCATCGACAATGGTATCCTTAACACTTTTGAGGAAACGCTCAAACTCCCTTGTGCTGGCTCCTCGGGCTAGAAGGTAAAGTATGTATTGATTGAGGCTTATACGATCGGTCAGAGACTGCTCTGCGAGCGTGCGGTGAAGGGATACCGGTATTCTGACAAGAAACCGACCGCTGAAATCCTTAATAAGCTTTCTTCTCATGATTTCTCCTTTGTTTTCCTCAAGATGATACTGAAGATGACACTTTTGTCAAGATGCTAAGTTGCATTTATGCTACTATGGCGTATATAAACATTATTCATCCCAGTTCTGGGATGGACCCTTCCGGTATTCCTGTTTTAAGCCTAAGTTTATGCCTGCCGTAAGATACGGACCATAGATGCCGGTTTCCAATGAGCCGAAGAAAGGATATACCGGAACAAGATACCCGCCTTTAACAAAAATCCCCATATATCGATACTCCCTTAAAGGAATGTCGAACTGCAGCGTAAGTGCCCCGCCTGCGTTTGCCTGCAGAATGGTAGCCCTGTAGATATCAGTTACGAAACCATTATTTATTTGTTGTTCAATCAGCGCAAGTGAACCGCCTAAATCGATTGCTGGTTTTATGAGTATAAAGCCCCATGGCTCGATAGCTAGACCGACTTCGATGTTTGCTATCCCGTAACCCAATGAATGGTAAAGATAATGGTCAATGTCGCCGATACGGTATTGTTTTAAGAATCCGCCGCCCCATGCGCCAATAGAGAGCGATCCTATCTGACCCCAGCCCTGAGCTGTAATTACAGGTCCTGGATTGCCGATTATCACCAAACCATAATGTAATGATGTATCGCCGTTTATGTTATGGAGTTCGGTTTCAAAGTCAAAAAAGATGCCGGTTGCCGAAAACCCGCCCCAGTTTTCAATCCGCACTGCAAACGCAAGCCCAACATATAATAAACTTACAACAACAATTCTCTTCACGCTGACTCCTTGAGTGTCAATCATCGAAGCATAAGCCGCAAACGGGCGCTGTCAAGCGTATGGAACCTGATCGCAATTGCATAAAAGTGCAAGAAGCTGTTGCACTTTTGGATAAGCTCCGGAAAAGCCCCTGGTCAATAAGGCGCTAGATTGCGTCTCTTATCGAAAAGCAAAACCTGGCACGGTTATTGCTAATTATAAATGTGACACGCTAGAGCCACCAAACCTCCTTTGGTTTTGGATGTTTGACACATCGGGGGTCGCGACCGCGACCCCTTCCTTTTTTTATAACCCCTTTTTATAATACCACAAAGGTACTTCGTATTTTTGTGGGTACCCTGTCAAGTCAGAATTAAAGAAACGTAGTCACATTTTATGGTCAAATACTCCCCAAAAGTAGCGGCTGGAAGCCGCATTGGCCGAACGAGCGCTGGAAGCGCATGAGTTCGGCATCGAGTAAGAGGGATCCCTCGACATGAAATGACGACGCTTGGGGAGCAACGTGCGGAGCAGATTTGTGGGATGAAAGGATTGGATGTTTGTTGTCAGATTTCAAGTAGTGCGTCGATTGGTTCCATCTCCCGCCGCTTCGCGACAACATGCTAAAGATTATTTTGTTTTTTTGTCCTTTGATTTGGAGAAAGTCCTGCGTCCTCAACCGCTTAAGAAACCTTGCAACGCCCACTCTAACTGGGAGTAAAATGCCTCTTTGGAAGAACAACGCTATCTCTTCCTATGGGGTATCCTCCTTATTCCATCTCAATCCTGGGAAATAAAACCTGCGTGTTCCTTGGACTAGTAGCCCAAAAGCTTCATATAGTCAAGATAGTAATACCCACCTGCGCCTTTGCCGTAATGAGTCTCGACCGAGGTTTCAAAATCCCAACGGATTCGGACATCCTTTTTTCCTGCCGCCCACTCCGTCAAATCGAAGCTATTATCGATCCACCTGTTGAAAATCTCATGGCGTGAATCCGACCAGTTCCACAGGCAGAAGCAGTTCCAGCTTGATCCGCCGTCGCCCGATACCGAGATTGCTATCTGCGCAACGGGGTAGGGCTTTCCAGTGCCTTCCACGATGGCGAAGCGGAAATAGTCTTCGTAGTTCAGCCTTACCCTCCTGTTTGCGGAGCAGTCCATAGCGGGCGAGGTCAGGACGGAGACAAATTTCTGACCTTTGCCTGATACACTGCCAATGCATACGGCGCAGCCGGATCTGGATTCTTCATCCTCACGGTCCCAGGGCTTGTTGCTGTATGGTGAAAGCCCGCCTTCTTCTTCCGTCGATATATGCCAGCCCTGCGGCGGTTCGCCAGTGCTCCAGTCTCCGTTAAAGTCTTGCTCGTATACAGTCTGTTCGTCGGTAAAGGCTTTTACGCAGACATTATCAATGAGCCATGCGGAGCGGACAAACCGGGGGGCGCCCCATACGTCTGTTCCCCTCTGCACGAAGTTGGTCCAGCGCAGCCTGACGCTCGGTTTTCCTTCAAGTAAAGCAGGCAACTTTATGGTGTTTTCTCCGAATGCCTTTGGGTGATAGTAATCGTTGTAGCTGTAGACAGTGTCCCAGGTCTTTCCGTCGTCGGCAGAAACCTCTATCATCGTCATAGGCCAGTCGTCCTGAAAACCCCAGTCTCCGCACTTGAACGAGCACGAATCCTGAAAGTTAAGCTCAAGCATTTTTGCCTTGGAGCAGTCAAAAGCCGGAGACGTCATCTGGGTATAGGCATAGAAAGTCGGGTATTGATAGTGAGGGTCGTTTGGAAGAAATAGCAGCGAACCTGCGCACGAAGCGCTGGATGCGGCGCTCGTTTTGTTCCATGGATCCAGGATGGCGCTGTCGGGCAGATTTCCTAACGACTTTTCGAGTGTTATAGTCCAGCCAGGTGGAGGGGTTTCAGAGTTCCAGTTCCCATCGAATGTTTCGTTTAAGAGGATTACCTCCTCGCTTTTGAAGCCGAAACACGCAAGGGGGATAAGCGCAATGCCCAGCCAAAGGATTGTTTTTTGCATGAAAACTCCTTTTTTATCAAACTTATGTTTTGGATTATAAAAAAAACCAGATAAAAGTCAATTCTTTAAGTCTTGAATACTGATAAAGGAGTGCCGCTTGGATGGTTTTTTGAGCGTTACCGCTTTTCTTTACCCCGAATAAATCCTACAACGATTTCTTCGGAGACCCCCCTAACGCAAAACCACCGCTTTCTTCGTTACCGACGCCTTCCCCGCCTCCAGCTTCACGAA
>JAAYVC010000107.1 GCA_012517375.1 bacterium
CCGGGCGGTTCCGGATACTGGGCACCAACAAGGACCAACGGCAACAAGATACTTAAGAATAATTTTTTCATAATTGTCTCCTTATCATGAAAGAAGACGAGTGTGAAATCATCTTTGTTACCAGCCGCCACCACCGCCACCACCTGAGAAGCCGCCGCCGCCGAAGCCTCCTCCTGAGAATCCGCCTCCGCCGCCTGAGGAGAAGCCTCCGCCGGATGACCAGAAGCCGCCGCCCCTTATTCCGCGACCGGCTCCACGAAGCAGGGAGAGGATGAAGAACAATAGCGGGAAGATGAAGAAGAGGCATAAAGGAAAGCAGCCGAAACCGCCGCACTTGGTTCCGCCTGAATCTTGTTTGATTTCAGGAGCGCCCTTCGAGTTTTCAATGGTTACGCCATACTCCTTCTCGATATCCTTTGCATATAGCTGAAGCGCTTCATAAATGCCCTTGCCGTATTCGGAGTTTCTGAAGTTCGGAACAAGAACGCCGCGATATACCTGATTGATTCTTGCATCGGTAAGATAGCCCTCCATTCCTGAGCCTGTGGCAGTAAAGACCTTGCGGTCGTCTATTGCAACAACCATGATAAGACCGTTGTCGTTATCCTTCTGACCGACTCCCCAGCGGTTTCCGAGTTCGGTCGCGTACATGGAGATATCCTGTTCTCCTGTGGAGGGCACTACAAGAACTGCCATCTCTGCAGTAGTCGTGCGTTCGACTTCGCGACAAAGATTGTTGATGCTCGTTATCTCATCCGCGCTCAGCTTTCCTGTCTGGTCTACTATGTAGTTGTCTGGAGGAGGAGGGGAAGGATACTCCTGAGCTGAAGCGGTTATTGCAAGCAGGAAAAAGAGTGAAATTTTATACACGATATACCTTCGAGCTGGCGCTACTTTTTCTTCTTTGAAACAGGTTTGGGTTTCGTCTTTTTAGCCTTCTCCATGACTTTTGGTTTTTGCGCTTCCTTAACAGGTTCTTTCCTCGCCTTTTTGCCCATCTTGTCGATTTGAATCGCTATCTTTTCGATTTCAGAAAGGTATGAGGAATAAAAGGAATCCATCTCCTGGCGCGTCATCCTCGGAGCAAGATGCTTGATCTCAAGCGCCTTGTGAAAACTCCGCTTGTCAAAACCGTATAAGCCGGCTGCCGCATCAACGACATCCATCCTCTTTGCTGGAGCCGATTTTCCTGCAAGACGCACGAGACCGCGAAAAACTGAGACCATTCCGGTTATTGAAGAAGCAACGAGGTTCATCATGGGTGCCCGTCTGTCGGCTATCTCGAGATACGATTGCCGGAGACTAATCAGAGAGCCTTTGATTTTTTCCTCGCATTCCAGCCGAAGGTTTTCGCGGCTTATGTCGAGTTTGGCAAAAGGGTCATCGCCAAGCACGACCTTATGGAAATCGCTCATATCAAGGAATTCTATCGGGAAGACATCGGATGAAGTGTTCATATGCTCGCAGGTAAGAAACAAAGGCGCAATCATGCCCTTTCGTGCCCAGCGGCTTATGTAAGGCTGAATATCGTGAAGCAAAGACAACTCAAGCCGCTCCACCACTACAAGAAGATTAATGTTGGAACGTTTTGGATCAAAGTCTCCGGCTACCGCGGATCCATAAACGACAACGGATTTTAGGTTTTCTCCAAGCAATTTGATAAGACCTTCTAGATAAGAAGCAAGTTTTTTGGCGACCGGCTCCGAAAGTCCGGAAAAATCAAGATTGGTTTTCACGTAATTCCTCCTGAGTTTTTTGTTAAGATACAAAGGATTTTACTCTTGTCAACATACTCAATATCTTACAGAAAATGACCCGAATTTATTCAGGTCGGTATTGCACAACTAAGGATTGGGATTCTTTGCGGCGCCGAGAGACAGCATGGCGATTCCGATGACTACAACGGCTCCGCCAATCCACTGGAGCACCGTCACCGGTTCCTTGAATATGAATTTGGAGATTACGAGCTGAACTAGAACAAGACCGAGACCGTAGTTTATCGCGTATGCCATGTAAACCGGGATATACCGAAGAAGAACGACGTACAATATCATAGCTATAGTTCCAACCGCCCCCCCTCCCAGAAACCAGACTATTGCCCATTTGAGGTTCTGGGCATTGGAGGCTTGCTTAAACCCAATCTGTCCTGCAGCATGAATTACGACAACGAGTGCTGCAAGTACCACAGTCCAGATAATCTTCCCTGTGTGCAACATGACCGGAGTTTAGCCGCAGATACTGGCTTGTCAAGTGTAAAACTCATGAATGGGCGGGAGAGTGAAATAAAAAAACATCTGTTAAAACTAGGCGGAACTCAAGCTCGAACAGTGCTTGACAAGACATTTTATTAAGACTAGAATAAAGCAGATGAATAAAACAAGGATAAGAAAGGAGGTTTTATGGTCTTTTTGAGTCTTATCCTTTCGATGGTGTCTTTAGAGTTCCCAATAACAACCGCCCCAGGCGACCAGCGCTACCCCGACGTGTGCTGGGACGGCGAAGCGTTCTGGGTGGTTTGGCAAGACGAAGATCAGGGAACTATACGCGGCATAAGGGTGGACGATAAAGGAGAGTTTCTGACAAATGAAGTGGAACTGTTTAAAAAATACAGTTTGCCTGGCCCTCTGCAGTACCCAGCCGTTGCTGCTGGGCCAAATCGTATTGCGGTTGAAGCCAAGGCGATGATCGGCTGGAATGAGTTCGGTTCCGAACTCTTTGCCGTTACCCATGATGAGTACTCCTTTGAGGGTTCAAGCCTTAGTCCAACGCATTGGTTACTACCTAAAAGCGACCTAGACGTATCCCCTCCATCATCGATATGCTTATTCTATGGCAAAACTCATTTCTTTTCCTTTCACAAGCAGAGTTTTCAAACAGGTGGTGATTACCACGACGCTTCAGTATGTTGGGGGATTGGCAGCAAATTACCTGATTCTCTTACAGAGGTATGGCGATCTTCTGAACCTGGGCTTGGTTTTGAAATTTTACCCCCTGTTGCATGCTGGAATGGGGAAAAATTCCTTGTTTTATACAGAGATTTATTAAAAAATCCACCCACAAACTACTACGGGGCTTTCCTCAACGACACACTCGTTCTACGCATAAAAACAGGAGGAGACTTTGGTTTAGAGAGATCGCAATATCGGACGACTCCTGGGTCCTGGCCCAAAAACCAGGCGTTGGCTACCACTGGATCTCGCTACCTTCTGATCAGCGAAGCAAAAGTGAATGATAAGTATGGTTTAGTTGGGTACGATATTCTTAGTGATTCCGGTAAGCCCATCAAGGATTCAGCCACTCTAATTAATTTTAATCCAGATATTCAATGCTGTTACCCTGAAGCAATATCGAACGGCAAGGATTTTATTGCTGTATGGGAGAATCGATTCCAGGACAGCACCGTTCATCTTTACGCCATAGAGGTCGATACGCTTGGCTCTATCCTCAAGTCGGGCTACGTGGTCTGGAAAGGGCCTCGAAACCAGCAGCCCGCCCTTGCGTACGGCGCAGGCAAGCATCTCCTGGCTTGGTCTGACAACCGCGACGGCGACTTTAACATTCGGGGCATGATATTAGACACGCTGGAGGTGTTCGAGGGCGTGAGCGAATCCTCCCCTTCCCCTCTCCCCAAGGATATTCAGGCGATTGAGGTCGATAAGACCTTCTTCAAGGACGAATTGCGCATAAGGCTCGAAAACGCTGTCGATGCAGGGCAAATCATAATCATA
>JAAYVC010000108.1 GCA_012517375.1 bacterium
CTGATAAAGCATATCGGACAGATGGATTTCTTTGCCGGAAGCAAAGAGAACGGAATCTCTATCCAGAAGAGGTTTGGAGATGAGAAGGCCTGGGTCGTGCCCGTCCGAGCCGATCTTCTGGAGGCTGATTAGATGCCTTCATTTCGATCCAGTCCTGCTGCCGACAGGACAGAGTTATCTGGACAGGACAGAAATAAAAATAGCAATAGACATCATGTCCTACGTGTCCTGTCCGTCCTGTCATTTCTACCTACCATAGCCAGGTGTTATACGAAAGAGGAGCGATGTGTTAGGTCCGTCCGGCTCAATATAGAAGACACTATGGAGAACTTACAGGACAAGCAGGACAGACAGGACAAAGCTTCTATTGATAATTTTATTCTTGTCCTGTCTATTAATTATGGAACAGGACAGACAGTACAATTACAAGACAAAAATTGTAGGAGGTTATTCAAATGAGACTGCTCTATACGCCATCATCATCTGAAGCGAAATCAAGAACAGATGCTCCTGAGCCTGCATCTCAGATGATGCCAGCCTTCCACGAGTCCAAAATTCAGGCCGTTGCAGTAGAAGAAGCCGAATCTGAAATCATCATGATCAAAGATATGATAGGCTGGGCTGCTGCACTCAAGGAAGTCCGTGATTTGGGCCTCTGCGGCCTGGATCTGGAGACTACAGGTCTTGATCCGCTAGTGGATCGGGTGCGCCTGATCCAGCTGGCCATCAAGGGAAAGGTGTTTGTGGCGGATATTCTGTCGCTTGGGCCCTCGATCATGAATGACCTGGCGGATCTGATGGAGGATGGCCAAGTGAAGAAGGTGATTCATAACGCCAAGTTCGAGCTGTCTATGATCCAGGCCAGCCAGGCCAGAAGGCTGAGGCCGAAGAGCATCTTCTGCACCATGCTGGCCTCCCAGGTCTGCTGGAGCGGCTACTACGTACTGATCCCAGCGCCCAAGGCCGTCAAGTTTCCCTGGAAGCGCAGCCGCACAGATCACAGTCTCAAGGCCCTGTCAAAGAGGCACCTGGGCCTGGAGCTCGACAAATCCTGCCAGACGTCCGATTGGGGCTCAAAGCACCTTTCCAGGGAGCAGGTGGAGTATGCTGCCAAAGACGCAGAGGTCCTGCTGCCCCTGTACGAGATCTTAAGCGAGCTTCTTCGGATGAACAGGCTGGAGGAAGTGGCAGAGCTGGAGTTCAAGACTCTGGCACCTGTGGTGGAGATAGAGCTGTCCGGTCTGCCCATTGAGGGCAAGGCAACTCTGGCCTTGCTGGATTCCAAGACTGCCCAGTCGAAAGAGGTGCTTCATGAACTGCAGGACGAGGCTATGAGGAACGGATTCAAGCCCAGACCGAAGAAGGGCAAGAAACACAGTGACCTCATAAATCCTGGCAGCCGGATGGATGTGCTTGGGTATCTGAATTTCCTTGGCTATAAGGCAGTCTCCACTAGGGAAGAGGATCTGAAGGCCCTGGGATGCCCCTGGGCGAACAAACTTCTGAGATATCGACGTGTATCTCGTCAAAAGAAGTTTCTGGAGGACTGGCTTATTCGGACCTCACCTGTAGACGGCAGGCTTCATGCTCAGTACTTCCAGATGGCCACTGTTTCTGGCAGGTTCAGCAGCCGAAAGCCCAATGCCCAGCAGATTCCCAAGAGGGGCGAGGACGGGTTGGCCATGAGGAGACTGTTCAAGGCCACGCCTGGCAGGATGATTGTGAAAGCCGATTTTTCAGGTATCGAACTTCGCATAATGGCCAAGCTCTCTGGCGACAAGACCATGATCGAGGCTTTCAAAGCTGGCCAGGATCTTCATAAGCTCACAGCCAGCAAGCTGGCAGGAGTGCCTCTGGAACAGGTTACAAAGGAGCAGAGGCAGGCAGCGAAGAGCGCCAACTTCGGGCTCATCTATGGAGCTTCAGCCAGCCGGTTTCAGGCTGCTGCTAAAGAGGAGTACGGCGTGAATATGACGCTGGAGGACGCTGAACGCATTCGCCAGACCTTCTTTTCCACTTATCGGGGCGTGAAGATCTGGCATGACGGCCAGAAGATCTCCAAGTATCGGCCCAAGAAGCACTACTTCCATGATGTCGAGCACGGCTATTTCAGCCGCCCATTGATATGCTCTACGACCATATTGGGCAGGAAGAGGGTTTGGGGATGGTTCAAGCAGAACACGCTGGCCAAGGAGACTGAGCTATTTAACTCTCCATCTCAAGGAACGGGAGCGGATCTCATAAAGTCGGTTATGGTGGAGCTTTATGAGATCCTTTCATCGGGAGGGCACGAGGAGATAAGGATGATCGGCTCCATTCATGACGAGCTTCTCCTGGAGGGGCCGGAGATTCGGGCCCAGGAGATGGCACAGATTTTGAAGGATGTCATGAAAAAGGTGGGCAACAAGATTCTTGATCCTGTGCCTGTCGACGCAGAAGTGACGATCTCGACCAGCTGGGGCGGCGATTGAGGATTCTAATTAGGACGCAACGAAAGATAGAATATAGACATTTTACTTTGATCTGAGCACCGACCTGGCACTTCTCATGATAGGCCTCGTGATAGGCCCATCAACCTGTTTTGAAAGCATCTCCTTATAGCTAATAGTGTTACTATCTATTTTTGTATCAGATTTGTTTGTGGCGAGGCATATCGTTTTAGCCATCAAGATATGTCAATTCTTCTAGATTAAGATCCTCACAATTGGTTTATCCTTCACATTAACCCACACATAAGCCCTTTAGAACTGCCCTCGTAATCTCCATGGAATCCCATAGGAATCCCCGAGGATCAACGTAGGATAATGTCGTATTGTAGTCTCGAAGATACAGATACCAGAGATTTTCGATTTGCTGATGGAGATTCTCCATAATTGCCTGTTCTGTCATAGTTCTTATATTCCCGGACCCATCCGCAGGGTCGGGGCAGGCGGTCCAAAGCTCATCTCACCGGCTCGATCCCACCCTTTGGATGCCAAAATTACCTCGATTCTGAGGAATACCTCCGGCGATTATCCTACGCTAGATCCTTCAACGCTGATTTCTGGGAAGATAGCCTAAAGGGTTACAGCAAGGTCCTGCAATATTGGTGAGGTTATCTGCACAAAGTTTAAATCATTGAGATATCCAAAATATATTAGGCGGAGCTGAGGTTTCGGACACACTCCACGAATCTGGTCAAATTATGAGGCGAATTCATGATTGACATTTCAAATAATGAAAAAACGGTTGATCTCATCAATGTTATTATTGTGAAGCCTGGGTATCAGCAACACATAATTGATAATGTCCGGGACATCTTGAACCAAATTGCGAAAAAACGTCCTGGATTTATATCTTCCACAGTTTATAAGAGTCTGGATGGCACTCAGGTTGTATATTTCATCAGGTGGAGAAATTCAGACGATGGTTTGGCGTGGTTTGAAACTATAAGAGATGCCTTGAAATTAACAAAAAGTGTAATCGAGAAAGCTGATTATCACCTATATGAAGTAGTCGAGACCATATCACTCTAATGGTTGAAGGTTTCAGGCTTACATAAACGGTTTTGGGTCATTGGACATAATGGTACGGGGCTTGAAGACTGGCTAGGCCGCTGCCTCCGCTCAGCTATTCTGATTCAGTTCTGTGACACTTTTTGCAGTTTCCAAAAAAGTATCAGAACTTCGGTGATGCAGGTTGTATGTACTACCTCGTTCCTCCCTTTCAAATTGGCCAAAATCTGCTTCTGCCTAACTACCCGTTCCTACACATTCGGGTGCAATCCGGTCACAATCAGCCGATCGTGGTTTTTCTCTATCCGTGAAAGGAAGAAGAACATTCACAATCTGACGCGTAACATCGACGGATGACGAAGCCAGAAAGATATTTATAAAATCAAACTGCGCGCGGCCACCCCGCCCTAAAGGACGGGGTATGCTTCGGGCCGCGCGCCCTCACGCCCGGTTTTATGGAATCCTGAAACCGTCGAGCTTTCGTTGACCAGATACCTTTGGTCAGAATTATAGTAACTCTGTTTACGGTTCCCAGAGAGTCCTTGTTAATCAAATTTAAGAAAATATGAAAACCGGGCGAGGGTTCACTTCATCCCCAACCTGAAGGTCGGGGTATTCGTGACCCTCCGCGCTCCCGATGTAATAAAATAAAATGCGGCCATTTTGGCTTAAAAAAAGACAACCTGGCCAGGTAGGTTATTCATGGTCTGGTGGAGATGAGGCCAGCCTCCAAAGCGGCTTTTTCTGAGGCCAAGTGTGATCTCCTACCTGGCAGGTTGTGTCTGCATCGTCTCACACCTGAGCATATCAGATACTTCTTCGGCTGCCTTTGCGATTGAGCAGTCCGCATTGTGGGTGTCGCATCCGAAACAGGCACTCTTGATTGCTTTCAACGATTCCTCTGCCTTTTCTTTGGACATGTTTTTGTCCGTGTACTTCCATGTCGGCATTTTTCTCACCAGACAATAATGAGTGCGTTATCAATATATACTTTAGCGTTATAATAGTATACAAGGTGTAATTTAATGTACAAGATTAACTCTGAGATACAAAATAAGAACCTTTTTATCGTTTGCGATTCTTGATGTTATCATGAATGCAGATCTTCAAGGTGAAGTTAATGAATATTTAACCAATACTGACGAGAGAACGAAAATCTAAGCGTGCATTTTCTTGGACGTAGGTCAGGGCAAGGCGGGGATTATCCAGAACCCGGAAGGTTAAATGGGACCCAGCATCTTGAATCTCCTTATGCGATCGATTCCAGGCATCAGACATCTCCTGAAACAACCTCTGAGCATCCGCATGCTGCCCAGCTTCCTGGTGATCGGGTGATGCGAGCCGAACTCCTGCTGCTCCAGCTCCTTGATCCGCCAGATATCTGATAGGAGCTTGCCGACTTCCTTCGTTATGTACTTGCGATTCTGCTTAGTAATGAGTCCACCTAGTTTTTCTTTCTGCAAAGTTTTAATGGGCAAGAAGGAGACATGAGACCATGGCATACGAGATCGCACTCGACAGGGCATGGAATGAGATTGTAGCGCTAGCTTCGACTCCAAAATACATCGTCCAGCTCCAAATGGATATTTATGAGGTAAGGGTAATCGACAGGGTCGTCCAGTTGAAATCGTCCGGCGCTGTCGCAAACGAAGGTATGTCTATACTTATCCTTCACTACCTCATCGGCATCCTAAAGCACGGCTATAAACAGAAAGGAGAATGGATTTCGTTCAAAGAAGTCTGGGGTGGACAAAGCTTTTATCCAGCCTTTCAGGACCGCACTCTCAGGCCGCTAGTGGAAAGCCTCAAAAGAGATCCTGATGGCCTGTTCAAGGATTTGACGGAGCGTCTTGGAGGCCAGCTTGTGGAAGGAGGCGATCTCTCTGTGGAGCTGGTTACTTTTCCGGAGGTTCGCGTCAGAATAATTTTTTGGTACGGTGATGAAGAACTCCCACCTGAAATGACCATATTGTTCGATAGGGGACTGGCCGAGGTCATCACCACAGAGGATATTGCAGTCTTACTGCATTTCGTGGCTGAAAGCATTGTTGGACAAGAGCTGTGACATACCTAGATTAATGTTAATTTTGTATGTGTTCAGCTCACCTAAATCAGTATCATTAAACCCCTTTCGTGATGTCTCATATGGTTAGTTCCAGAGAGCTAACTCCAAGTAACTTCGGCTAAGGATATGTTTTTCTATCTTGCGCAGGTTTTTGGATGACATCCCTTTATCGACCATAATAGGATCAAGCAGGTGATTCTGGAGGAGTTAAACACATACGATAAAAACGTCGCTGCCAACGATTTGAAAGAATACGGTGATGTCTATAGTCCGACTGCAATTAAACCTGATCAAGTAAATAAGAATCCTTAAATATGTGGCATACGAATTATTTCCAACCAAAGGTGATGACATTGCTGAAACCTCTCGATCAAACACTAAAGGTCGGAATCTTTGTTTGCCCCGGCTACTTTCTAGGAGACGTGGTGGGTGTACAGACGGTTTTCGGCTGTTCTCCCAACACAGAGATCCACCTCGTCTGGAAAACGCTCGATCCCATCGATGCCTCTCCACGCTGGCCAACGATGGCGACGATCACTTTTGAAGAATGCCCCGACATTGACGTGTTGGCAGTGGGTTTAATCCCACCAGACGTGATTGCCGATCCAGAAGTTATCGCCTTCTTCCAGCAAAAGTCCAAGAGTGCTTCGGCCGTGATAGGAAGCTGCGGCGGTTCATTGATGCTAGGGGCTGCGGCCCTCCTGGAAGGCCGACGCGCTACGGCAAGCATGGCCTTTGTTGATGCCCTTGAGGATCTAGGAGCAATACCCGTCCCCGGTGGCCAAGTCGTTGTCGACGGCAAGTTCTATACCGCAGGGCCAGCAACAGGCTCCTTCGAGGCAGCGCTCATTGCGCTCGCCGCGCTACGGGGAGAGGAGATTGCAAAGGTGATCGAGCTCGGCATCGAGTATGATCCGCATCCGCCGTTCAAGGTCGGCAGCCCCGAACTTGCAGGTCCGGAGCTCACGGAGCAGGCGCTGGGAATGTATCGGGAGGCCGCAGACGCCTGCATAGCCGCGGCGCGCTCCGCCTATGAGGCGTACCGGGGACGACCTCTTTAGGCCATCCTATATAGGTGACTGAAATGTGCACCTACTTTCTTAGAAAAGGCTGTGATAATCGAGAAGGTTGGCGACAGGTATATCGACCCCATTGGTATTTCCTGCCTTAAAAACTTTGAGAATTTTGCGTCGGAAACAAGCAAAAATAACGCTTGAAGTACATATAACTTTTTGTATGTGTTTAGCTGGTTAGCTTTGCTGTTATCATTTGGAGACAATCCCGTCCTTTCTATCCTTAGGTTGCCAGCATCATCATATGATTCGCTCGTGAATCGATGTCCTTTTTCATTGCACAACGTGCCCAAGATCAAGATCTTTCTCAAAGAGAGTTTATTGAGATCACCCAGAAACAAGTTTTCCCCATTCCGGTCTGTGGTTTGCATCTGCCCTATCAGGTTAAGTTAAGGCCACCAATAAGTCTTGTCACGGTTAAAACCTTAAAAAAAACTTGATTTGGATCCCTGCGAATGCTTTAAACAGGGGCAATAGGATATCTGTTCTGCTAGAAAACTTCATTTAGAATGGAGAAAAGGATTTATGGAGGTGAATGAAAAATGAATAAATATGTTTGCTTGATCTGCGACCCGGAAAAAGGAGATTCCTCCTCCTGAATCGCTCCTGAAATTGGCTTCGAGGATCAACCCGAGGACTGGATCTGTCCGGTGTGCGGTATGTGCAAAGAACAGTTTAAGAAAATCTGAGTAGTATCTAATAAAAGTTCTCCCGAAAGCAGACAAACGCAAAAGCCAGTGGTTAGTGTTAAATTGAACAAGAAAGTCAGATTGAATAGCATTAGGGTTTCAAATCTATACCAAAGCATCCTTGCTCGGAATTGACGAGCATTTCGCAGTGGCTGGAGCAAAAAAGAATGGGACGGTGTCATTCGTCCTATGGGGCAATTTCTAAGACCTAATCATAACCAAAAGCATCTTGAATTTACTCAAAGCTTTGAGAGCATGAGTCTCATTAGCTGGTAGGATCACCATTTGACCTTGCTCCAAATGATATTTTTTCCCAGAGATCGCCACCTCTGCTTCTCCATCCAGGATGTGCACAAGTGCTTCAAATGGTGCCGTATGCTCACTTAGCCCTTGGCCTTTGTCAAAGGCGAAGAGAGTTACAGTTCCTGTACTCTTGCGAATTACCTCTCGGCTCACAGCGGAGCCGTCTTGGTAATTTATCAAATCCTTGAGCTGCTCTACCTTAGGTGTGCTATTTTCTGTCATTCTTGATTTCACCTCATTAGCTGTTGCGAATCTTGTGAGCATTTCTTCCAGTTGATCTTATATAGCCATCCAGTCGTCCACTAACCTGAGTGATGTGTAAGCCTCGGCTGGCCTTCAACTTCCTGGCAATAAACCCGGAGACTACCAGGTCAATTGCCAAAAAGTGATGACTCAATATGGACTCCAACTTACCAACCTGGCACTATCGTTCTTCCCTGCCGGAAGCACTTCTCGATGTCTTCCTTGGTGGGAACTTGTACGCCCGTGGTTCCAGGATCAATCACCAACATGCCGAAAGATTTCATGCTGGCAATGAGGGTAGGCACGCCTTCGCCGCTCCATCCGTAAGAGCCGAAGGCCACTCCTACTTTCCCATTTAAATCGAGCTTCGCCAGCTCTTTCAGGAATGGGTCCATGGCCTTGATCAGCATGTAGTTGAGCCGTTGAGAACGATGGCACCAGCATCTAATACATCCTTTGGCAAAGCGTTGGAGGCGTCCTTCAGCAACACTTCAATGCCCTCTATGGTCATGGCTCCATTCGCAATGGCTTCTGCCACGATGATCATCTGCCAGTTTTTTGCGAGAGCTTCAGCTTTAGGTATTCACCAATTAAAATCGAAGCAGGGTAGAGAACCTCTTCTTCAGTCCGGGCATGCAGCATTAGCTTTTTAGCAAAGTGCGTGACGTCTTCTCTTCCCTCTAAATTCGCGGCTTCAGTCAATGCCTTGAGGTCTATTACGACCTGCTTATGCTCCAGAAGCATGTGGCTTAAGTCCGCCTTAAGACGATCTGTCATCGCCACAGCCACCTCCACTTCTGGCAAAATCTTGCCCTCCGCAAGAATTGGCAACAACCCTAACGGTGGCAAGGCATACTCTTCCTCTTTCAAGAAATGAGGGTGAAGTGCCTTTGCTACCGTCTTCGCTGCTTCACCCGTAGCTCCACCGGTCCCTATGGCTTTGGCAAGCTGGGCGTGAAGCTCATCATGTTCCGCTTTAAGTGATTGGGGCGTTTTAAATGCCATAAATTCCTCCTCCGAGATTGTCTCTTCTATGCATTCTTTTCCTGGTGAAACTTAGAGCACCTTCGTGGCCTCTTTCGGCCTGGGAGTCTGCTTCCTGTGTTTCTTTAAGATCCGTTTATCCGCAATTAGATTTCCGAAAAAGTCGGAATTTCCAAATCGATATAACATATTCCTTTAAGGTATTATATGGTTTTCTCTCTAAAGTTCAAGGTCAGGAATATGTACAAAACTAAATTAGTATACTTTGATGACGCTAAAATATATATCTATAACCAAGACAAATAGTCAAATGCAAAAGAATTGTGCGCGAGAAATAAAGCGCGAGTAATAAAGGCCAGCGAAGTTCGTGTGAAGATCCTAAAGAGGTAAGAGATAATGACCGCAGAAGTTAAGTTGGATATTTCCCCCATGTATGAAGGGGAACGCATTAGGAAAGAAGAACTATGGGTAGAGATGGGCGGCCCGAAAGCAGATGGATTTGAGTTAAGCCTAGCAACACGTATGGATCAAATCCAGGATGGAACGGTGAATGTAATTGGCCCCGATCTCAAAGAGATCAAAGAGGGTTCAACTATACCCTTCGGAATGATCTTCAAGGTTGGTGGTGAGAAGGTTGAGAAGGATCTGGAATCGATCATCGAGAGGCGCAATCATTCCCTTCTTTCTTATATCAGTGGCTTAATGCACTTGAATCAAAGGTATGATATCTGGATGAGACTGGGCAAAAGCTTACAAAAGAAGGGTGTGACCTCATGGGAACAGATATTCAAACCGGTCATCGATCTATACAAGGCTGAGATGCCCTTCATAGAGAAAATGGAAGTCACGGTGGTTACCGATCCGGCGAAGGTGAAAGAGGAGCTTGCCAATGCCATGGTCGTCTACAAGGCTCGTGACGAACGTGCCAAGGGACTGCACGATGAGGATGTTGATGTCTTCTATGGATGCACCCTCTGCCAAGCATTTGCCCCAACAAGCTCATGTGTAGTAACTCCTGATAGGCCATCCCTATGTGGCGCTATTACCTGGTTCGATGGACGCGCTGCGGCCAAGGTAGATCCAGAGGGACCCCAATTTCCCATACCCAAGACAGGGCTTAAGGATGCAATTGCTGGTGAGTATGAAAGCATCAACGAAGCGGCTGCCAAGAGATCCGGCGGCGAGTACACCACCATGAAGCTGTATACCTTCTTCGACGCACCTCATACCTCCTGCGGTTGCTTCGAGACCATAGGTTTCTACATACCTGAGGTCGACGGCATAGGATTAGCGGATCGAGATTTCAAGGGTTCAGCTCCCAACGGATTGCCTTTCTCGACTATGGCTGGCCAGACAGGCGGTGGCAAGCAGGTCGTAGGATTCCTGGGGATAGGTATTCTGTATTACTTTTCCTCTAAGTTCTTGCAAGCAGACGGCGGCTGGAGAAGGATCGTATGGATGTCCAAGAACCTCAAGGAGAGAGTAAAGGCAGGAATCCCAGAGGAGATGTATAACAAGATCGCCACTGAAGAGGATGCTAGAGATGTTACTTCCCTCAAAGAATTTCTGCTCAGGGTCGATCATCCGGTCTTAGAAGGGGTTGTGAGACCTGTTGATGACAAGAAGATTACTGAAGGCTGGAAGTTGGGAGAAGTCACTGATGATGATAAGCAAAGGGTCATCTCCTTCATCGAAGAAACCGGAGGTGAGTTCGCACGCCCTGATGTATATTCCAAACTGAGACTGAGCGAAGGACAATTGATGCAAGTAGTCGAGGTACTTCAGGAAGAAGGCATTTTAGAATAATCCTGAAACGGCAAAGGAAGAGACGCTTAACCGAAACGGAAGCTAAAGAGGCTGTATTCATTGCAGCTGTCTTTGGCTCCTGTTTCAACAATGAGCATAGGCTGGCCGCGTCGTCTATTTAAAACTAACCAAGTGCAACCAAAGAGGTTTATTATGTACAAAGTAGTTGGGTTGAATGAGAAAGAAGTAATGAATGCCGAAAGCTTCACTGAATCTTTAAGATTTCTTCATGAACACTGCTCAGAGGCTATTGCTCTAGGCGGGACACCCAGGAATTCAGAAACGACATGCTTCATCGAAGCCAAAGGAGAAACAGCTACCACCCGAATGTGTTACCCTTACGTATTTGAATTCGCAATCAAGGCAGGACTAATAAAAAATGGCAAATTGGTTGAGCCGCTAATTGAGCCACCCATAGCAGAGTTGATCGCAGCATTCAGCAGAGCTGCAGTCCTGCAAATGATGACCGGAATGGGATGTCACTGAATGCTTAATTTATCCCTCGCTACATCAGGGGTTCGGGCTGCTTTTCAATGGGCGCAAACGGCAAGCTTTTGCGATGAATAATAAGACCTTCATCAAAGCATAGCGCGCGATTCAGTATTAGACGCTTTCCCATCGGAGTGATCCCAAAGACAGGAATAGAGATTCCAATTTGGATCTTCGATCTCTTTCCTACTATTTCCCTAACTGACTTTGAGGCACAGGCCCATACAACATCGCAATATTCCGCCAAGATCTCGGCGTCTTCATTACTAATGCCGGTATTATGGACCGAAAAGATGATCGGTTCCACACCAAAAGCCTGCCCCATTTCCCATAATCGCTTGGCTTCAAATGCTCTGTGGCCAGTTACGGTTACAACTATTTTCTTGAAAAAAGCCTCTATCGCTTTTTCATATCCTTCGACTTGATCGATCTTGCATTTTTCATCAATGAGTAAACAACCTTTATGTTTCAAACCCTCTTGTATTTCTTTGATGGGCTCGGTGCTTATTAGACCGGTCATATGAGCGCCCACGGCCTGAAGCACCTTGGGTCTCGTGACTACTACCGTTCCTGCACCTTCACATACCACTACGGCAGCATCCACAAGGCCCTCGGTCATGGCATCCATTATAATTTCTGAAGCCCCAAAACTCACCGGTTTTTGATTGATCTCTAGTACCCGGTTTGGACCATACATCCCTAGCTCTCTAATGTGTGTTTCCAAGACCCGCTTGACAGTTTCTTGGCTTTCTTCTCCGCAATTGTATAGACCATTCCTCAATGGACAACGACCGATCAGAGGTTTTGTAAGTACTTTGATCTTCCCGTCCTTCACTTTCACCAGGGCTTTGGCAATTTCAAGTGTATGCTCTGACATAATATACCCTCAATTTACGGGCTCGGTTATGCTTACGGAAAATAGTGGGGAGATTTCTGAATCCCCAAACACAAGGTCGATATTCCTCAGCCAATCGCTCAAAGTTGTGAACCACAACTGTTAACAAATTAGTTAGGCGATTTTAGTCCCAGCACCTGGGCCATACAAGGCATTGAATATCTCCTCGATCTTTACTACAACTGCGGCTTTTGCAGGTAGCTTGTCGTTGATGCTATGTACAAAGGTCCTCATATCATCATAAATCTGGCCGTCTTTATGGATCTTTGCGCTTCCTTTGATCTGGAATGATTTGCTGGTTTCAGGATTGTAGCATAGTATTGAGACCTTTGGATTCTCCGCTAGATTTGCAGCGGTCTTATTGAAAAAATTATCCACTAGCATCAAAGTCTCATCATCGAGTATCCTCACAAGCCCAACGAAGACAACATTAGGCACACCGGCCTTATTTGCTGTAGCTATAGGAATGGGCTTTTGCTTTTCGAGGGTCTCTCTAACATCTTTGGGCATATTTACCATATTAATTCCCTCATTAGATATAAATAGAAATAAATTATAGTCCTGCTCTCTGGACTATAACATCCGCGACCTGTTTGGCACTCTTGAATGGGAAATCGCTTGCTTTTAGGACTTTCCCGGCGTCTCCAGCTGTAAGCTCAACATCTCCTGCCTTGCACTTTGTGGCCGCTCCCTGTGGCATTGCTGCCAAAAGCTCTTCAGGCGTGTTTATAGGGAACTTCGCACCCTTAAGCGCACCTTCGATCTGGGCATGTATCTCGTCTTTTATGCTCATGTTTTCACCTTCAATACTTCTTGGACGTATATGAATATATATTTTAGCGTCATAGCAATGTACCTAGTATACCAAAATGACCAGGAATTATAAAATAGGAACCTTTTTATCTATTGAGTATCCCAGATCTTCTTATGGATGATGACATGCAAAGCGAGTTTGCCGCAATCCGATCCGCCCTTTCAAAAATGCATGAGGATTTAAGAAGGTTTACTGAAAGGTCAAACCAGCAACACCTTGAATCCATCCTCGAAAGCTGCAGAGGCAATTTCTCTAATGTTATAGTAGGTTACGAGAAAAATGAGATCGAGCAAGGATTAGAAAAAAACATGGTGAAGGACTGCAATATGCGGGAGGCGTGTAAATCAATATTCAGCGAGTTATTAAAAGAAAACATAGAACAGATACGAGAAGGTAAAGTATCTGAGGAATCTATCAGAAAAACCAGATCGAAATTGAAAGAACTAAGAGAAAATGCTCAAAAAGACCAATGTGTTAGTTGTTTCTCAGAAGCCACAAGAATTCTTGATCAGCAGGTAGACCTTATGCATTCTCTTAATATAAATAGGGATAAAAGTGAATTGAATGAAATCATATCCGTGCTATCTGACGAACGCATGGTTGTGGACATGCTTGAGCCTTTAAGCAATAAGCAGCGAATGCAGATTATGAAAGCACTTTCATCCGAGACAAAAACTTTTTCAGCGCTTTCAAGTCTCACAGGGCTTCGGGGCGGCAACTTGCTCTTTCACTTGCAGAAATTGCTGGATTATGGTATGATCCTGCAGCGTAATGAAAGAGGGGATTATATGATCACAGAAAAAGGATACAAGACTTTAAGAGGAATAGCAGAAACATATCTAAGCCTGAATCCCAAAGAACCTACTGCAGAAATAACCGAAACCCAAAAGTAACGAATGTTCTAGAATTGAACAAATCCTCATAATGGACTGAACCCCTGATGGTAGACAGGTAGTTATGCAACAGTATTTAAGACAATCTTCATTTCAGACTGATCCGGAGACTTGTAACCTAGGCCGAAAGCAATCTTTTGTTAATTTTTAATATCGGTAATAAGGTGTTGACGATAAATAATTTACCCAATAACTCTTGATCTTAACAAGTTTGTACGCGGCTCAATCGAATAATTCCAATTAGGATATAACTCATGAAAAATAATTTTTAGTCGTGCCATATTATCATCCAAGATCTTCTTTCCTTTTTCATAGTCTCTTTCATCTAAGCGAGCCTCTATTCTAAGTCCTTTCTTTGTCTTGGTTGAACCGATTAGCTTGATAATCGTTTCATAGCTGGTCAACGGCTTTCCTCGCCAATTCATGCTTATGAATGAGAACATGCAATGCTCAATCTTATTCCATTTGCTTGTTCCCGGCGGAAAATGACAGACAGTTATTGCTATTCCAATTTCGTCCGCCAAATCCTGCAAAAAGAATTTCCAGCTTCTGTTTCGACTACCATTGCTTCCCCCGCCATCTGCACAGACGAGCAATTTTTTGCACTCTGCATAATGGTATTTTCCAATCATATTCCACCATTGTCGGATGCTTTCAACGGCGAACTCTGCAGTGTTATAGCTCTTACCCACATTAACTAATCCATCATTTCTTTTTAGGTCATAAATCCCATAAGGAATAGCTGAGCCAATTGCTAGAGATGGGAAATCATACACATTTACCTGTTCTGGGTCGCCTTTTTGCCTCCAAGTCCTGCCTGAGTTCTTAAAATCGCCAATGTTCTCTTTTTTCTTTGCGTCTACAGAAATTACAGGATCACCCTCGTCTATGAATTTGGCTGCCTGCGTATTAATATAGCGAAACTGATTATCTCTCTCCGGACCTGATTTACCTTCTAATGTTTTTTTATTGGCTTGAAGTGAATAGCCATCTCTTTTCAAGAGGCGTCTCACTGTATCGTGGCTCACATCATGCCCTTTTAACTGTAGCTCCTCGGCTATGGCATAGGTTGATTTATATGTCCATTTAAGAAGACTCATGGGATCGCCTGCCGTGCTTTCCTTCATGATATCTTCTAAGTCGCTCAGAAGAGTTGGGTCCTTGTTTTCGGCCTTCTTCCGCCCGCCACCTGGCTTACGGAGCCTCTCCGGCTGCTCCAATTCATCTTCATTCTCAAGCTCTTGAACGCCCTTATCGATGGTCTTTCGAGATAATCCTGTCATATCAGAGACTTTTGAGACTCCACCCCAACCGATCTCAAGAGCTTTGGCAGCTGCAAATCGCCTAGCTTGGACGGAATCAGCACCGGACATAGCTTTTAAAAAGGGTTTATAATCTGAGTTGTCATCCATAATTATAATAGACACGTTCTACAATATAAACTTGTGTATTTTATTTTGCGTCAACCCCTAAGTTCCAAGTTGCAAGCTCTGGGGTATTCCTTAAGATATCGTAAGCTCGATCTCCGCTTTGTTATTAAGGCCCATTTTCTTTTCACATTCGCCCGCCCACGTCCCTGGCACTTTTAACCTCAGCTTTGCCATAATTTTTTTACTCGTAAACTCGTGCGGAAGTCCTGTCCCCCGCATAGCTCATTTTCTGCAGCTAGTGGTCTTGCACTCTTTGGGCAGGCTTCCACATCACTTTTTAGGCCATATCTGCAGGCCAGGCCAAACCACAGGCGGCGAGCA
>JAAYVC010000109.1 GCA_012517375.1 bacterium
CTGGATATAGCCTGCCGCTTGATAATCCCAACCGGCAGCAATATAGCCTCCATCGGGCGTGTTCTCTACGAAATCGCCAAAAGATGCGTCATGAGGACAATATGTCTTTATCCAACCTGCCTGCAGATAAAAAAGCAAACCTGAGAAGAGGAATATAAGAACCCGTTTCGGCATTGTCTCCTCCTTATTTCAACATCAAAGATTAAGCTTGATTCGTTTCATGTCAAGAGGACGGCGTTGAACGCCGTCCTCTGTTTATAATCATCAGTCTCCTGCGAGGTCGCCCCACCATGTGCCGCCGTTGGTCGCACTCTCGCCTATTCCCCATTGACCCCATGCCGTGTCAGGGCTTGAGGGGTGATACCAGCCCTTCCAGTGACCTATCGTGTCGTTAGCAAGTGCCCAATGTCCGTAGCCGCCTGCGCTGGCGTATCCAACATAGTACGTGCCTGTCTCGGAATCATACTGGTCAACATTTCCGCGTATCCAGTTGTATAAGCTTGTACCCCAGTAGCCGCCAAAGCGCACTGGCGATTCGTCAGTGTGAAGGGTTCCCTGCCAGATGTAGAAGGGATGCAGACCTCCCCAATCGCCCGTTCCGTAGCCTGACCAGTCTGTGTCGGCGAAAGCCGCTGGACATAAAGCAAGCGCCAGAAGCGCCGCTATTGCGAAGCGCTTGAGTTTCAATGCATTCTCCTATGGTTAGAAAGAAGAGCTTTATTGCTCTTTCTTACCCCTTGATTGTAAAAAAAAAAACGCAAATGTCAAGGTTTGGGCAAAAAAATCTCAGTACAGTTTTGGGGTGTATGTGGTACAAGGCTTGACGAACGCCTTATCTTGCGGAAAATTGACTTGTGAAGCCCGGAGTCGATTTCAAGCCCATTTCAGGAAAGCTCGTTGTGCTCAAGCCGCGCAATCAGACCCTCTTGCGTGAATACTACGCACGCAGGCTGCGACCCGACGTTCTTGCCTGGGCGGACGTGTGGCCAAAGAACCCCACATATGAGGAGGTGCGTCTTTCGTTCGCAAAGCAGGAGGAATCTCCAAAAGAATGGCGGCTGTGGGTACATTCGTTCGCCTCCAGGCTCGTCGGCGAGGTGAACCTTTTCGATATCGACAGGGCGAACAAGCGCGCAGAGTTCGGCATCTGCATATTCGATCCCGATTACTGGGGCAAAGGATACGGCACAGAGGCGGGAAGACTGTTTCTTCGAGACGCATCTTCAAGGTTCGGGCTGGAGCTATTCTACCTCTTCACCACCCAGGCAAACAAGCGGGGCATTGGCTCGTTCGAGAAGATAGGATTCACGATAACGGAACGACTCAGCATGGAGGGCAAGCAGTTCGTACGCATGGAAGCGTCAAAAGAGGAGATCAAGACCTCGATCATGAGAGCTTGACAAACAGTCAAAGAGGTCTATCCTTTACGTAATAATTATAAGGAGGATATGATGAAAAAGAAGAGAGGTTTCCTGAGGAAAATTATGGGCTTCTTAGTGACAGCTTTTTTATCCGTATGTTTAACGGGTTGTTTTTCGCCCGTTTACGATACAGCACGCACTTATACCGGTCTCACGGTAGGAGGAGGGGTTGCCTACCACGACATGAACTATACGAGCGGAACGCCGGATTTTACGGCGAAGGGCGTACGGCCCGATTTCTGCGTAGGATTCGCTCCAGTGAACTGGTTCAGCGTTGTGGGACATGCAGGTTTCTTGATTTCTGCGGACACGAGCGATGGTCAGGCGTACCCTTTTGCAGGCGCGGGCGTCAAGTTCTCGACCCCCTGGGAGGTCTTCAACATGGGAATAAGGATAGAGGCCGAGTTTCCGCGAATAGGTTCTATCACTCCCATGATAGGCTTTTCGATTCCCAAGCGATGGGAGATAGTTACCCCGGGCATTTCAACCTCCTACTTGATAATCCCTGCGTCGGCTTTTATAAACATTCACCCTTTCAAAGGCGCACATCTTTTCGCGGGCGTCTCGCTTCCTGACAATGATGATGCGCCGGAGGTGTGTTTGGGAATAGGATACACGTATACGTTTGAATTTTCCAGTGAGTAGAGGAGGAAGTATGAAGAAGAGAGGGATAATCCTTGGATCAATCGCAGTCATCTCTACATTGATGACAACAGGCTGCGTTTCCCCCTTTTACGGCGCTTCAAGGATAGAGCCGGGCTGGGATTTGAATGCAGGTTTGGCTTTAACGAGTTTTTCTTCGCCTGCTTACGACTGGAATTACTGCATAGGCCTGCGCGGGGATTGCGAAATAGGTTACGGATTCAACAAATACTTTAAAGCAGGCGGCCGAGTTGGGGGAGGAGGAGGTTTTTCAATTCCCGGCGGCGAGGAGCCGCCGACTTCATACTCAGGTCCTTTTCCATTGATTGAAGGCGCACTGGCAGTTCAGGGCTCATACCCTTTCAAACAAGTAACGCCTGCCTTGCGTATTGAGGCGGGTTCAAATTTTTCTATTATGCCTCTTGTGGGTTTTGGTTATCCTGAGTGGTTGACTCTTGGATGTCGTATCTGGTTTTTGTATACTGCCGAAGTTTTAGTTCCTGATTTCTTTGTGACGGTTCGTCCCTTGCCCAGGCTGTCAATATTTGCGGGCGTCAACGCCGTCTCGATTTTAACTGAGTCGTTACCGATTGCCTCAATAGGCTTTGGCTATAAACTTAAATAATAAAAGGAGGATAAGATGAAAAGAATAATCTTAGCGCTATCTCTTTTTGCTTTTGCGAGTCAACTTATGGCATTCATGCCCCAGTACTACGAAACAGCAGAGGTTACCCCAGGTAAGGGTTCGTTACTTTTGAGTGTCGCGCCGGCAATGTACGGCTACGGATTCGAAGATTCGTATTGGTCAGAGGGTTATGGAGCTAATGTTGAACTCTCCTTCCGGAAAACTATCAACATTGATACTTCTCTTGCCCTTTTTGGGTATGCTGGAGGACTTATAGGGACTAATTCTTTGGGTTTTACCTTAAGCAAGAATCCAGATATTGGCATATGGCCTAACGGTGGTGTAGGTGCACAAGTTGAGTTTCTTGAAAACCCTTCCCTTGCCCTACAGTTATCCGCCGAGTTTCCCTCCGTACTCTCCCTGATATTTCTTGCCGGAATAAACTCGAGCAAGCTAAACCGTGAAGTAGCGACCTTCGGACTGAAAAGCCTGTTCTACTATCCAGGCATGGCATTTATCACGTTGCATCCATTATCAAACTTGCACATCTCTATTGGCGCATCAACTCTTATATTTTTGGGTTATGAGCTACATGCCGGCTTAGCTTACACATTTTAAAGTCAAGGTCAAGGAACTTTCGAGTATCAATCAAATTCAAGTGCCGTCCATGGATAGCATTTATATTGACATACCCCTCAAAGGGAGTAAAATCCCTTCTCAAACAACATAGGCCGGAGTAGCTCAGTCGGTTAGAGCAGCTGTTTTGTAAACAGCAGGTCGGGGGTTCGATTCCCTTCTCCGGCTTGGTATTGATTTTGAAAACCGGGTAGGTACCCAAGTGGCCAAAGGGGGCAGACTGTAAATCTGCTGGCTGTATGCCTTCGGAGGTTCGAATCCTTCCCTGCCCATTATACCCCGCGAAAATACTTCGCATTTTCGCGGGGTGTTCCTTTTTAGTTGATTTAGTTTAAGGAGTTATGTTATTGGAAGAAACAGGAGGCTAAAGTTTCTTATGAAGTTCTGTCTTTGCGATCTTTTCGTTTTGAGCGAAAAGGAGCATACAAGGGTCCCCATGGAAACACAAAGTGTTTCCATGGGGATCTTATATTTAGCCCAAATCCCGGCTGGAATCTGATCCATACCGGGATTCGAGCTTTGGTTGCGTTGGTGATGTGGGTAACTATAAATTCATACGTTTGTAGAGCATGTCTATTTTTTCAAGATAGAGTTCGAGTGAGAATATCTCTTCGAGTTCTTTTTTACTAAGTTTTTCCGTAACCTTTTCCTCATCCTTAGCTATCTTCTCAAAAGGCAATCCGCTTTCCTTCACCTTGAACGCTATGGTTTGAACCAGTCTGTATGCATCCTCGCGCGTCATGCCCTTTCGAATCAACGCTAAAAGCAGTCTTTGCGAATAGAATGTTCCTCCGGTTCCCTCAAGTATTCTTTTCATGTTTTCAGGCTCAACCCTTAATCCGGAAATTATCGCCTTCATCTTTAAGAGAAGATAATGAGCGAGATTGAATGAATCTGGAAGCATCACGCGTTCGGCGGATGAATGAGATATATCCCGCTCGAACCAGAGCGCCACATTTTCCAAAGCCACCTGTACGTTGGCCTTCAGTATCCTAGAGAGTCCGCAAACGCGTTCGCACAGTACAGGGTTGCGTTTCTGGGGCATTGCAGAAGAGCCTGTCTGGCGCTCCTTGAAGGGTTCAAAGAGTTCGTCAAGACCCTCAAGCTGGGATATGCGGATATTCAAGGCCATACGTTCGAGCCACGTTCCTACTAATGCGAGCGTAAAAACGAGCACCGCGTGCCTGTCTCTCGGAATCACCTGCGTTGCAACAGGCTCAGGCTCGAGGCCTAAGTCCTTCAAAGCCTCCTCCTCGACCCCAGGAGGAAGAACGGTGAATGTTCCAACGGTTCCCGATATGCGACCTCTTGCAGAAATATGCCTGGCGCGCTTTATATCCGCTGCAACCCTTAAGCCCTCGGCATACCACGAAAGAACTCTTGCTCCGAATGTTATTGGTTCTGCTCCGCGGCCGTGAGTGCGGCCAAGTACAGGCGTGTTTTTGTGTTTTAAGGCAAGTTCTTTCAAAAGTTCGCAAAGCTCTTTAATCTCCGCTTCAACCAGGTCCAGCGATTCAATAATCCTGAGCGATGTTGCGTTGTCCACAACATCGTAGGAAGTCAGCCCGTAGTGAAGGAATTCCTTTGAACATGGAGCGGCTTCCCATACCGTTTGCAGAAAGGCGGTTACTTCGTGCTCTGTTTCGCGTTCTATCTCTGAAACTCTTTTGTGGTCAACATCCTCTAATCCCTTCAGGCATTCGCTCAATCCATTAGGGATGATTCCGAGTTTCTCCTCGGCGCGCGCGACCGCCTTTTCGACCTTCAGCCAGTAGCGGAACCGGTTTTCGTCCGTCCATATATCCTTCATTTGCGGAGTGGAATATCTCTCAACCATTCGACCACCTCAACTGTCTGTAGTTTATTGAAAGGCGTGCATTCGGAGGTCGTTTGAGGAATACCGCCGATTTTACTCCTATTTTGGACATGAAAAGTCTCTGCACAAAATTGCAGCGCCTGCCGAAACGTTTTATCATGGAACCTAGAAGTGATCGGTTGTTAAAATGTCTGGTTTTCATATTAAAAGCCCCGGTACAAGCGGTACCGTCCTCCGCCGCGTTCAATAACGAGAGACTTTGGGTCATGTTCCGCTTTTAAGGCTTGCTTCAGATTTTTTACGTTTGAAACCTTGTAGGAACCATAGGCAAGAATTACATCGCCTTCGGAAAGGCCGAGCTTTGATGCAAAGCCGCCTTTTTCAACCTTTGATACATAAACGCCTTCCTGGCTTTGTATGTTGAAGCGGTAGCGCGTTGCGGGGTCAATCTCCATGACTTCGGCCCCAAGGTCCGCTATCATTTCCGCTTTTTGAGGTTCGTATTCGGAAGCCTTCAGGGTTCTTGTGAAGGATTTTCCTTCGTCGGTTATTCCTGATAGCCTTACTGTATCGCCTACGAAGAGTCCCATCTCCATCATCTGCCAGTCTGCCTCGCTTGAATACTTTATTCCGTTTGCAGAGATTACAACCCAGGCCTCAGATATTCCGGCCGTGGCTGCCGGGGTGTTGGGGAAAACGTTCGTAATGATGAGGCCGGTCGTTCCTGAGATTCCCATGGCTCTTGCCATTTCTGAAGTAAGGGTTTGCACTCCCATGCCGAGCCAGGCGTTTCTTCTTGTTGCGTGTGATTGGAGCTCGTATATGAACTTCTTGACCTGATTTATAGGAATGGCAAACCCGAGACCTTCGGAGCCTCCGCTTTGCGTGAAGATGAATGTGTTTATGCCTATTACCTCGCCGAGGATGTTTACAAGGGGACCGCCCGAGTTACCAGGGTTTATTGCCGCATCGGTCTGGATTACACCGGTGTAGTTAAACTGCTTTCCTTGTTGTGATTGAACCCTTCGGTCAACGGCGGAAACCACTCCCACTGTAACGCTCGGTCTTGCGTCAGCCATAAGGAATCCGAATGGGTTTCCAAGAGCTATTGTCCATTCTCCTATCATTATGTCGTCAGAATTCCCGAGCGCTGCAGGGTATAAATCGTTCGGCGGGTTAGTAATTTCAAGAAGTGCAAGATCGAGGGCTTCGTCGATTCCTTTTACCTTCACGTCGTAGTTGCGTCCATCGGCAAGCGTGACCTTTATCTTATCAGCATTCTTAACGACATGGGCATTGGTGATGATGTTTCCATCCTTGGAAAGTATGAGGCCTGAACCGAGACTCTGTATTTCTCTTGAGTAATCGTAAGGGAACATCTGACCGAAGAACTCCCTGAAGAACGGGTCAGAAAAAGGCGACGAGTATGTCTGAGTCTGGAATACGGTAATAGAAACAACGGAAGGCATAACCTTTTGAGAAGCCACAACGATGCCTGTTCTTCTTGCATCCGAAACAATTGCGTTGACGGAATCGCGTTCGGTAGGCTGAGCCTTAAGTATCGATGAGAGGCCAAGAAGAACCAGTATTGGCAATATGTTAAAATTTATCTTAGTCATTTCTTATTACCTTCCATGATCTTTAGTCCACCTGTCTTCTCAAGAAAGCGGGGATATCCAGGTCTTCATCCGACAAAGGCTTCGGTTCAACCTTTTCGAATGTTCTCGATATCCGTTTTTCATTTCCGCGGCGCATGTATGCCGGGACCTTATTGAGCGTTTCGGCAGAGGGATGGAGCAGCTCTTCAACCTTTTCGACTCTCGGAGGCATCTCCTCGATTCCAGTGGCTATGACCGTTACACGCAATTCGTCAGCGAATTCAGGGTCCTGTATGGCTCCGAAGATTATGTTCGAATCCTGGTTTGCGTATCCGTAAATGATTCTTGCGGCCTCGTTTACTTCGTGGAGTGAGACGTCTTCTCCGCCTGAGATGTTCAATAGGATTCCTTTTGCTCCGGATATCTCGAAGTCCTCAATCAATGGGGAGCTTATTGCCTTCTGGGCTGCGTCCACCGCTCTGTTCTCGCCTCTGGATGAGCCGATACCGATGACGGCGCTACCGCGGTAAGACATAATCGAACGTACGTCAGCGAAGTCGAGGTTTATCATGCCCGTTCTCGTAATGAGATCGGTCACTCCTCTGGTGGCGTTAAAGAGAACGTCATCGGCCATCTTGAAACTGTCGCGCAGACTTACATTCTGGGGAATTACCGAGAGGAGCTTCTGGTTCGGAATCACTATCAGGGTATCCACGTAGCGCTTCAGAAAGCTTATGCCTTCCTCTGCCTGGCGCTTGCGTATGGGGCCCTCGAACTCGAATGGTCTTGTCACGACCGCCACCGTCAGGATAGAAAGCGAGTGGGCGAGTTCTGCAACTAAGGGAGCCGCTCCTGTGCCTGTACCGCCTCCTTCTCCGGCTGCAATAAAGAGCATGTCGAGATCGAGAAGTATCTCCTTGATGTGCTCTAGCGACTCTTCTGTAGCCTGTCTTCCGACATCCGGATTTCCGCCCGAGCCTAGACCGCGAGTAAGATTAGGACCAAGCTGAATCTTGTGCTCGGCCTTGCTTCGCTCAAGGGCCTGAACGTCTGTGTTCAATGCAAAAAAGCGCATGCCAGGCATTCCGCGTTCAATCATGTGGTCGACCGCGTTGCCGCCTGCACCGCCGAGCCCCATTACACCTATCTGCGCCTGATAGCGATTTTCATCAACTGGTTCAAACATCGCGTTCCTCCTTTAATCAAAAAAAGTCTTTAAACCATTCCCTCATCCTCTTCAGGATATTGCCGAAGACGCGCTCTTCGGTTCCACGAGGAAGAAGGGTAAGGTTTTGTTTATCTATTCCGTACCTGACAAGTCCGACAGCCGTCGAGAATATGGGATCGGCGATGATGTCGGTCAACCCTGACGTACCCCAGGGTTTACCGACCTTGACAGGAAGATCGAATATCTGTTCCGCTATCTTTTCAATTCCTTCCAGATGAGCGGTTCCGCCTGTTACTACGACGCCGGCTGCAAGAAGATCAGCGAAATCCGTCTTGCGCATCTCACGGTTGGCAAGGGAGAGTATCTCCTCAATTCTTGGTTCTATAATCGAGGCAAGTATTCTTCTTGAGACCTGTTTCTCATCCCTGCCGCCGACGCCCTTGACGGTGAAGGATTGATCCTCTTCTACCCAGTTTGCGAGAGCGCAGCCGTATCGTCTCTTGATCTCTTCGGCTTCCTTTGTAGGCGTTCTCAGCCCTATGGCTATATCGGAGGTTATGTGCTCTCCGCCGAGGGCGAGAACCTGGGTATGGCGTATCGAACCTTCCTTGAATATCGCGAGATCGGTCGTTCCGCCGCCTATATCCACGAGAAGCACTCCAAGCTCCTTCTCATCGGCCTCAAGCACGGCAGTCGCCGATGCGAGAGGCTGCAGAACAAGATCTTTTATCTTGAGGCCCGTTCTTTCTATGGAGCGATAGATGTTCTGGGCTGAAGTAACGGCGCCGGTTACGATATGCACCTCAACTTCTAGCCTTTTTCCGAACATGCCTATGGGATCGCGAATTCCAGGCTGATCGTCTACAATAAATTCTATTGGAATTACGTGAATTATCTCACGGTCAATGGGCAGGCCGATTGTTTTGGCCTGCTCAATAACGCGGGCTTTATCCTTCGGTGTTATTTCGCCGCCGGCTTTTTCAACAGCTACAACGCCTCGGCAGTTCATGCTTGAAATATGGCTGCCTGCGATTCCGACGTAGCAAGAGTCAACCTTGCATCCGGCCATGCGCTCCGCTTCTCCTACGGCGCGTTTGACAGATTCGACCGTCTGCTCAAGATTGACTACTGTTCCTCTGCGCATACCGCGTGACGGAGCAAGTCCTACTCCTACTATACGCGGCTCAAGGTTGTCATCCAGCTCGGCGATCACCGCGGCGACCTTGGTAGTACCGAGATCAAGACCCACGATTCTTTCGCCTTTAGCCATTTAGAGCCTCCATGCTTTTTGCTTTCACAATTCTTATCTCCTCCCTAAGCTCTATACCGAATTTCTTCATTACTTCCTTCTTAATCTCCGATATCAACGCAAGTACGTCCGCCTGTGAGGCGTTTCCGACGTTAACGATGAAATTAGCGTGTCTGGGTGAGCACATAGCGTCGCCTATCCTGCGGCCCTTGAAACCAAGTTCTTCTATCAACCTTCCTGCGGTTACCCTTGGGGGGGCAGGGTTTATGAATACGCTGCCTGCAGAAGGTTCGGATGGATGCTTCTCCATCCGTTGGGCAAGAATTCTCGCTATTTCGTCCATTGCCTCGCTTACATTCGTAGGTTCCAATTTCAAGGCTATCTCCGTCAGGAACAGCGTGTCAGGCAGATTCGATTTCCTGTACGACCATGAAATTTCCTCAGCTTTCAACTCAACCTTTTTCAGTTCTGCCATTTCGTACCCCTTTATTGATGCAACACGCTCCGATATCGAGTGTCCAAACGCGCCTGCATTGCCCTTTACCGCGCCTCCCACCGAACCGGGGATTCCCGCACAATATTCCAGCCCCCCATAATTCCACTCAGCGGACTTCTTTATAACCTCCATCAAGCTCGCGCCCGAGCCCGCAATAATCAACCCTTTTTTTTGAGAGATTTGAGCAAGGCCTTCTCCGGGATGTATAACGATTCCTTCGAAACGCTCGGGATAGAGCACATTGCTTCCGCCGCCCAGTATCTGATATCCTATTCTTTTATTTTCTGCCAGGAATTCGGCGATTAAGCTCAAATCCTCCTCGCACTGGGCTTCGACAAAAACAAGAGCAGGACCGCCTATCCTGAACGTTGTCCGTCCGGCCATTTCTTCGCCGAACTTTGTCTCGCCCTTCAGGTGCGGCAGGACATTCTTTCTATAATTACTGATCCAATCTTCCATACATCACCAGCGCCCAGGGTCAGAAAAACGTCCCCTGGATTAAGGGTTTGGGAAAAATATTCCACTATTTTTTTTCTATCGGACATAACCTGAACACTGACTTTGGGTGCCGCTTTCTTGATGCTTTGTTCAATAAGCTCGGATGAGACTCCAGGAATCGGCCTCTCACTTGCCTTATAAATGTCAGTAAGAACGACTTCATCGGTCTCTGTGAAAGCGGGACCGAACAGCTTATGAAGGTGTTTCGTTCTCGTGTATCTATGAGGCTGGAAAAGCACTTTCAGGGGTTGTTGCGGAAAGACTCCTCTGAGGGCTTTTATTGTTGCGGCAATCTCGGTAGGATGATGACCGTAGTCGTCAATGAAAGTAATGCCGTCTAGTTCATCCACTTTTTCCATGCGTCTCCTGACGCCTCTGAATCTCGAAAGGGCTTCCTTCATGACCATGGGAGAGACTCCCAGCTCGCGGCCGACTGCAATGGCCGCTATAGCGTTCTGAACGTTGTGTTCTCCAGGCAGATTAAGCTCAAACTCGAAAAGTTTCTCGTCGAATTTCATGACAAACCTAGAACGCCACCCCTCGCTTCGTCTCCACATGGGTCTTATTTCGTTCTCATTACCAAGACCGTAAGATATTTTTCTTACCTTCAAATCAGGATAAATCGATTTCACTCCCTCGTCGTCTCCGCACAGCACGGCCAGCCCATAGAAAGGAATCTTCTCAACGAACTCCTTAAAGCAGTTCTTTATGTCATCAAGGTTTTTGTAATAGTCGAGATGTTCTGCCTCAATATTTGTCACCACAGCTATGCTCGGGAAGAGATGCAGAAATGAACGGTCGCTCTCATCTGCTTCCGCAACAAGATACTGGCTCTTGCCCATTTTGGCGTTAGAACCCATCTCAAGAACCTTGCCGCCGATAATTGATGTGGGATCAAGCTCACCTAGCTCGAGCATGAAACTTATCATTGAGGAGGTCGTAGTCTTGCCATGAGTACCGGCAACAGCCGTGGAATACTTCATGCGCATCAATTCACCAAGCATCTCTCCTCTTCCGATTATCGGAATCCCTCTCTCCCTTGCGGCTTTTATCTCGGGGTTTGTCGGCTTGACTGCTGATGAGATAACAACGACATCTGCTTCCTTTAGATTCGTTTTCCTGTGGCCTATATCGACCCGGATTCCTGTCTTCCCAAGACCTTCAGTTATTTCCGAACGCGATATGTCCGAGCCTGCCACCTTGAAACCGAGGTTATGGAGGATATATGCTATTCCGCTCATTCCTATGCCGCCTATCCCAATCATGTGTATGTGATTTACGCGGCCAAACATTGCTCTATCCTTTCTGCTATAATGTCTGCAGCATTTGTAGGAACAAGTCTTCTTGCATTGACACTCATCTTTTCTCTAAGATCCCTGCGTTCAATCAAATCCTTGAGCAGATATTCGACGCAATCGATCTCACCTTCCTCTGCAATATATGCTGCATCGTTATCTCTTGCCCACGAGGCGTTGTACAGCTGGTCTTTATCAATCGAATATGGAAAAGGCACGAATATGGAAGGTATTCCGTTGACCATCAATTCAGATAGAGCCATTGCTCCTGATCTCGATATCGCTATTTTTGCTCTGGCGTAAAGTTTCTCGGGTTGCTCTGCAAAATCTATTATTTCGAGATTCGAAGGTCTGACCCTTGCTGTCATCTCTTCGAAATCTCTTTTGCCCGATATAAGGATGAAACGCTCTCCCGGAAACTTAGCCGCAAGTTCGAAAGCGAGATTGTTTAGAGACCTTGCTCCCTGGCTGCCACCCTGCACGAGGATCGATTCACCTTCGCTACGCTTGTCCAGCACAACCGTTTTTCTTAATATGTTTCCTGTTATTACGACCTTGTTTTTGCACTTATCCATATGAGGGGCAGGCGGTATTCCAAAGAAAACAAGTCGGGCTCTTTTTTGAGTCAAACGCGTAACCCTTCCGGGCACCGAGTTCTGTTCGATTAAAAAGTAGGGAATTTTTTTCGCTCGTGCGGCCTGTATTGCAGGGAAGCTCGTGTAGCCTCCGAATCCCACAACGGCATCTGCATTGAACGAATCAATCACTTTCTTTGAAATCCTTACACCCTTGAAGTATGCACCCAGCGAAAGAACTTTCTTTACTATCGATTTGCCGAAGAAAGCGATGGATGGAACGGTCTCGTAGTTCACGCCGGAAGTAATGAATCTTGCACCCCTGTCATCGGTGATAAGCATTATATCGCTGCCCATTTCAGTAAGTTTCTGTCCGAGTGCCAGCGCCGGAAACATATGGCCTCCGGTTCCACCGCAAGCGAGAATCAACCGCATGGGAATGCTCCTTTCCACGGCTTATATTTAAAAGGATTCCAATGCCCAGGAGATTGGATGTAAGGGCAGATCCTCCGAAGCTGATGAATGGTAAAGGGAGTCCTGTTGTCGGGAGTAGACCCATGCTGACTCCTGCATGGATGATAAAGTAGAGAAAGACCATGACAACTAGCGAGGAACCAAGGTAGCGTCCAAAGGAATCCTCGTTTTTTTGTGCGATTCTCAGGCCCTTGATAAGGAAAAAAACAAAAAGTACGGTCAAGCCTGCAATGCCTACAAATCCCAACTCCTCGCCTATTACCGCGAAGATAAAATCGGTGTGCGGCTGAGGAAGAAAGAGATACTTCTGCCTGCCTCCTCCGAGACCGACGCCGAAAAGCCCTCCCGACCCCATCGCTATGCGCGATTGCTCGAGCTGGTAGTTACCGTTTCCGAGGAATCCGGCTACGCGAGCGTGCGCATGAGGGAAGACATTGACAATCAGAAGAAATACGCCCGCGACGACAACGGAAAGGACCAAGAGATATCTTAGTTTTACGCCGGCAATGAACATCGCAAACCCGACGAGTAAGGCAAGAACGGTCGCAGTGCCGACGTTCGGCTGAAGAACAATCAATCCTATAAGTAATCCTGATACAAGCATGGGGGGAAAGGTATAGCGCTTGAAGTTATGTTCGGCGTCTTCACGCTTTGAGAAGAAATTCGCAAGATAGATGAGCAGGGCTATCTTCACGAATTCAGAGGGCTGCATCGAAAAAGTTAGAACACTCAACCATCGAGTGGCTCCTCCCGCAGTTCTTCCCGTTATCAGAACGACAACGAGTATCACTGCCGAGAAAACAACAAGGATTCCGCTTATCTTGCCCCAGAAACGGTAGGGTACTTTCAAGCCTAAGATAAAGAATACCGCGGCTATGGCAATCCTTAATGCCTGGTTTTTGAGGAAGTACAATGGATCGTTTATCGAGAGGAACAGGCTTGACGAGAAAACCATAACGAGTCCGAATCCAACGAGAAGGATTATTATAGCAAGGAAACCCGAGTTAGATTCGTTTTTCGTACTCTCTGAATTCCTGAATAAAGGCATGTCCGCGTTCCTCAAAGTTTTTAAAGTTTCCGAAGCTCGCAAACCCCGGAGCAAAAAGAATTATGTCTCCTTCAAGACTTGCCTTGAGGGCCGCATCGAGTGCGGCCCTCAAAGAGTCGACTATGATGTAGGAGGAGAACTGCGATTCGGCGCAGAGAATTTCTGCAATCCTCTCGGAGTTTTCTCCGAAGAGTATCAAATATTTCGCCCTTTCCTTGACACCTTTTATGAAAGGATCCAGAGGCAGGTTCTTCTCGGTTCCGCCCGCTATTATCACTGAAGATTCCTCAAAGCTTGTTACGGAATAATAAAAAGCCTCCGGGTTAGTGCACATTGAATTGTTGTATACCTTTCTTCCCTTCAACTCGCCCAGGAATTCCATTCGATGCGGAAGTCCTTTGAAACGCTTGAGGCCCTTTTGCATCTGCTTGGGTTCAACGCCCGCTTGCGAAGCGGCGGCAATTGCTGCCAGCGCATTTGCGACATTGTGCATCCCCGGCAGAGGAATATCTTTTATTTCAGAGACTTTTGTTTCCTTTATATACAAACCGCCATTCTTCGTATAGGCATCAGCGGTGTCGTCACGAAGCGAGAAGAGAACTTTCCTGGAGCGGATGCTTTCGATATTGTTCATCGTGGTGTTATCGTCGCGGTTCAATATCGCAGAATCATTTTGTGCTGCGTTTTTAAAAAGCGACAGCTTTAGGTTGACGTAGTCCTCGTTGGTGTGTCTGTTCAGGTGATCTGCCGTTATATTTGTGATAACTCCGACATCGGGTCTGAATTCGGGGCATCTTTCAAGCTGGAAGGTAGATATCTCGATAACGTATACTTCCTGTATTGACAGGGAAAGAGCCTCTGAAAAGGGATTTCCGGGAGCTATATTCCCTCCGCAGAAGACCTTTCTTCCTGCAGCCTTGAGAATTTCTGAAATCCAAGCGGTTGTCGTGGATTTGCCGTTTGTTCCGGTCACGGCGATCGTAAACGGCCTGCCGAGTTCCTTCCACACGAATTCTATCTCGTCCACCATTGGAACCCCTTCCCTGTCGAGTGCCTTTACCCATTCCAGTTCGTTCGAGATGCCCGGACTTTTTATTATAATTCCGGCTCTGGCAAGCGAGTCAGGTGTTTCAAGCCGTACAACGTTCTTTTCTCCAAGCGTACCTGCGACGTATCTGTTCAGGAACGCTTCAGGATTTTCATCGTAGAGAAGAATCTCTTTTGCGCCTTTATCCAAAAGATATGCGAGTATGCTTCGGCCGACCCTGCCTAAACCCAAGATTCCTATTCTTTCCATTATCTCACCTTCAATGTTGCAAGACCTGCCAGAGCGAAAAGAATTCCCCATATCCAGAAGCGTACAACAATTTTGGATTCCGCCCACCCGACCATCTCGAAATGGTGGTGCAGGGGCGCTTTCTTAAAAAGTCTCTTCTGTCCCTTGCTAGCCCTGAACCAGATTATCTGGAGTATTACGGATAACATCTCGAGCACGAAAACGCCTCCGATTATCGCAAGGAGTATCTCCTGCTTAACCACTATCGCGATAAATCCAAGAAGAGCTCCCAGAGGAAGGGAGCCAGTATCACCCATGAAAATCGAAGCCGGGTGTGCGTTGAACCACAAGAACCCGAGTCCTGCACCCACGACTGCCGCGCAAACAACAGCCATCTCGCCGGCTTTGGGTATAAAGAGAACATTCAGATATTCGGCGATCTTGACGTTACCCGCGACATATGCGAGCGCGGCGAACGCTGCAGCGGCGATAGCTATGAGTCCTATCGCAAGACCGTCGAGGCCGTCTGCGAAGTTGACTGCGTTGCCCGCACCTACAACTATGAAGCTAGTGAATAAGATGTAGAAGATTCCCATCTGTACAACGTAATTCTTGAAAAAGAGAACGTTTGTGCAGCATCTGAGGGACTCGCTTTCAGGGAAGAAGTAAAGGTAAAGACTTACTCCGAGTGCGAGTATGGATTGGCCGAGAAATTTCCAGCGTTTTTTGAGTCCCCTCTTATGCTTGCGAAGCTTGGTGAAGTCATCAAGAAAACCCAGAACGCACATCCCAGCAAGTATGATCAGAGAAAGCACGACATACGGATTAGTCAGGTCGGCAAACAAGAGCAGTGAAAATATGACTGCTGCTACGATGAGTATTCCGCCCATAGTGGGAGTGCCTGCCTTCTTGCGGTGAGTGTCCGGAAGCTCTTCGTATATCTCCTCGCCTATTCCGAGCCTTTTTATTCTTCTTACAACGGGTCTTCCGAAAATAACGATAACGAGTATGGCGAATCCTGCGGCGAGCGCAGCGCGGAACGTTATGTAGCGAAACAGATTCGCCTGAGAGAACACTGGTAGGAGCCATTTTGAGAGAAGATAGATCATGCGGTTCCCCAGATCAGTGAAACGATATCCTCAAGAGCGCACGCTCTTGAGCCTTTTACTAGAACCGAAGCGCCTGGAAGCAGCCTCTTCCTTAGCTCTTCAGCCGCTTCAATTTTATCTGGTATTACCATAACGCCTTCATGCGGAGGATAAAGCTCAGAGTGCGGTCCTGTTATGATAACTAGGTCTGCAGTATCCCGGGCCATTTCTATTATCTCTTCATGATACTTGGATGATTCCTTGCCGAGTTCGAGCATTGCGCCTAGGACTGCGATTCGGGGCGCAGGGAACAGCGTCAAGAGCCCGAACGCTTCCTTCATTGATACAGGATTAGCATTGTAGCAATCCATGAGGAGATGCATATCGCCTATGTCTCTTCTTTCGAGTCTCCATTTTTCAGGTTTTACTTCGGAAAGTACGGTCGCCGCCTCTTCAAGGGTTATCTCAAAGCCTCCAACTGCAACCGAGAGTGCAGCGACAGCGTTTGCAAGATTTGCCGCTCCTAGAAGGGGAAGCCTGAAAGCTTCGCCCATGAACTTGAAAGATGTACCTTCCATTCCATACTTAACTTCTACAGGCGTGAATTCAGTATTGTTCTGAACAGCAAATGTACGGGTCTCCATGCCTGCTTGTTGAGCCCTTTTCAGTAGTTCCGGATAATCGCTGTTTAAAAACAGCACGCCTTTGTTTCGAGTTACAGCTTCGCCAAGCTCCCATTTTGCTTCCAATACATCCTCAAGGGTTCCAAGTTCTTCCAGATGGCCTGGTCCCACATTTGTTATTAAACCATGAGTAGGTTTTGAAATATCGCAGAGCCTGGTTAGTTCGCCTCTTGCACTGATACCGGCCTCAAGTATGGCAATTTCGACTTCTTCGTCAATCTCCAATATGGACAAGGGAAGACCTATTAGGTTGTTTCGGTTACCTTTGTTCGCAAAGGTCTTATATCTTACGTCGAGCAGAGCCTTCAGAATGTTTTTTACCGTTGTCTTGCCGTTAGTTCCGGTAATCACGATTACCGGAATATCCAGGGTTGATCTGTAAGCCTTTGCAATCTCGCCGAGAGCTATCAGAGTATCCTTGACTGATATAGTTCTCGGCAAACCAACAGGATTTGATACAATACAGCTTATGGCGCCTTTTGCGAAAGCGTCCTCTACAAAGTCGCCGCCGTCGTAATACGGACCCTTGAGTGCCACAAAGAGCTCTCCCTGCGCCATGGTCCTTGAGTCTGTCGAGACGCCGGTCGGCTTAAGGGTCAAATCCTCAAGGCCCAGAGGGGTGCCTGAAGTTGCCTTGATTATCTCTTCAAGGGAGAGCATCAACGGCCTCCTTCGCGACTTCCTTGTCGTCGAAGTGAATCTTTTCTGTTCCGAGAATCTGATAATCTTCATGACCTTTGCCTGCAACGAGAAGCACGTCGTCCTTTTCTAGAAATCTTACCGCTGCGTGTATGGCTTCCCTGCGGTCAACGATGACAGTATTGTTATTCCCGTCAACCCCCGCAAGAATCTCTCTGATAATTTCATCAGGATTCTCCGTGCGCGGGTTATCCGACGTGACGAATACGTAATCGGAGAGGCCGGAAGCGATTCTGCCCATCATCGGACGCTTTCCCTTATCCCTGTCTCCGCCGCATCCGAAAAGGGTGATAACGCGGCGCGGAGCAAGCTCTCTGGCAGATTTTATTAGGCGCTCGAGTGCATCCGGTGTGTGGGCGTAGTCCACAAAGATGAAAAAACCCTTGTCGTTCTCAACCTCCTCGAACCTGCCCGGAACGCATTTAAGAGCTTCAACGCCTATCTTCAATGTTTCTGGTTCGATACCCAGAGTGAGGGCGGCTCCTGATGCAGCGGCAAGATTGCTTATGTTGTGGCCACCCGGGAGCCCCAGGAAGCAGGGGAGAGCCAGACCTCGATAATGTATTACGGCTGCCGAACCTTTGATGGTCGAGTATTCGAGTTCCACCCACAAATCGGCTCCTCTTCCGGAGGTTGAGTAGGAAACTACCCTTTTTCCATTGAGTCTTTCAATAAGCTCAAGACCTGTTTGATCGTCCGCGTTGACTATTGAAATACCCTCTTTCTTGATATTGTCAAACAGCTTGAATTTGGCCGCCTTGTAGGAGTTCATGTCTTTGTGAAAGTCAAGATGATCCTGGGTAAGGTTAGTGAATACGGCTATATCCACATCAAGCCCCCAGACCCTGTCCAATTCAAGAGAATGCGAAGAAATCTCCATTGCAACCGTGTCGCATCCTTTATCCTTCATCCCTTTTAGTATATTCCACAAATCAGCGCTTTCCGGAGTAGTATGCGAGAGCTTTTCCCAGCTCTCCCCGTTAAAAAAACCGGTTGTGCCGATGACTCCTGTTTTTCTGGAGCCGGCTCTTAATATACTCTCCAGAAGATACGTTATTGTAGTTTTTCCGTTGGTTCCAGTAACCCCAATGATAGTCATCTCCCGGTCAGGATATCCTGTAAAACATGCCGAGGCCTCAGCCAGAAACTTGCGGGCATCATTGATTTTAATTCTTGCTTTGAAATCCGGCAAGTCTTCAATTGATTCAGAAGCGATGGCCGCCGCGCCGCTTGCCGACGCTTCCTTAGCGAAACGGCGGCCATCGGTCCTAAGGCCTGTGATTGCTACGTACAAAGCTCCGTCTTGAACCGTTCTTGAATCATAACTCACCGACTTCAAATCAAGCTCCTGGCTGCCTTCATAACTTTCGAACCGTACGCGCTTGAGAAGCTCACCTAGCTTCATTGTGCAGTTCCTTCGCTTGCCGCAAGCGATTGCTGGTCTTCGAGAGCTTTTATCCGTATGTCCTGATATTTCGGGAGTCTCAAGGTGCGCTCCATAATATTCTTGAAACAAGGAGCGGCAATCTCTCCTGCGAAGCGACCCAGCGCGGGTTCGTCAATGACTACGACCGCAAGAAGCTTGGGTTCTTTTCTTGGAAGAAATCCTGCGAATGAAGCGGTGCTCAAAGTCGCAGAATAGCCCACGCCCGGGACCGATTTCTCCGCGGTGCCTGTCTTGCCGCAAATCTCAATCCCTTTTATCCTGGCGGAAGTTCCCGTTCCCTCATCAACGACTTTCTCGAGAATCTCTGCAATCTGCTCAGTGGTTTCTTTCGAGAACACCCTGCGAAGCACGTTATCCTTGCTTTGAAATACAATCCTTTCATCTTGTTCAATCTTCTTTATAAGTCTCGGAGCGTGAAAGACGCCGCCTGAAGCGAATGTAGAGTATATAGCCGCAAGCTGCAGCGTAGTCAGGGAAAGACCCTGTCCGAATGCGTTGTTGGTCAGACGCAGCTCGGTCATCTTGGATGCAGGATCGAGTTTGCCGCTGGCTTCTCCAGGCAGACCTATACCTGTAGGAATGCCGACACCCAAAAGCCTTGAGACCTCGTAAAATCTTGTCGTGCCGCACCTGAGCGCCAGTTTGGCAGTACCGATATTGCTCGATAGAAAAAACACCTCGTCAAAGGTAAAACCCGCTCTTCCGTGAATATCGGAGATTTTTCTGCCTTGAACTATTACGCCGTCTCCCGTAGGTATATACTCGCTTCTTTTCGCCAGGCCGTCCTCAATACATATTGCGGCTACTACGGGCTTATAAACAGAACCGGGTTCAAATTCGTCGGTTACAACGCCTACATTCCAGAGTTCCTTGGGGTAGCTTGCGAATCGTTGCGCAGAGAAGTCGGGATAATCAACCATCGCAAGAATCTCTCCGTTCCGGGGGTCCATTACCACGCAGTATCCGCGCCTTGCCTTGAACGAATCGCATGCAGATTTAAGTTCTTCGTAGGCGATGCTTTGAATGTCCAGGTCGATTGTCAAGGTCACGTCCGCGCCGTTCACGGATTCCTTAAGAGGGTATGCCGTCGTGGGGTGTTCTCTTCCGAGGGCGTCCCGCTGATACGTGGCCCATCCCAGTTCTCCGGCAAGGACGGAGTCCATCGCGAATTCAATACCTGCAAGTCCTTTATGCTCTCCTCCCACAAAGCCTACTATACTTCCAGTAGCTTCTCCCCACGGATATATCCGCCGGGCTTCCTCCTCGATGTTAATCGCATTCAGTAACCCTTCGCTTTCGAGCTCTGCCTTAAGTTTGCATGATTTCTCGAAGTCGCATTTTCGGGCAAGCCAGAAGAAGCTTTTACGGGTTCTTAGATTCCTTTCGATGATGGTTGAAGAACCTATGCCGTATTTCGAAAGGATTTTTGCCGCCTTTGGTATATCAGCGACATATTGAGGAAGCGCATACACTGAAGCTGCCTTTTCGTCTGTAACCAGTGGTACGCCGTTACGGTCGAATATCTTTCCCCTTTGCGGAAGAAGCTCTATGTGTTCCTCGTGCTGCGCTCTTGCTCGTTCAGCGAATTTTGGTCCAAGAATTATCTGCATATAGAAGGCGTATCCGAGAACGCCTAGCGCAAGAAAGCAAAGCACGCCTGCTGTAAATTTAACGCGGCCCATCGGCTTCCCAGGCGTAGTAAAGTCCGAGCGTTCTTGCGCGCGGCTCAAGATTGGTGACCAGAAGCTCCCTTGATAAAGCAATTTGCTCACGCTCAAGCCTTTCTTCTAGTATGCCTGAACGACGCTCAAGATCGGTCACCTTTTCGGCAAGATTGTTGTTGGTAAAACGCATCCATACATAACCTAGCATCAGTACTACGAATACCAGAACGAATAATATCTTTTTCATATTTTTTCAATTATCCTTAATCTTGCACTGCGTGAAGCGGGATTGCGAGCCTGCTCCTCGCGAGATGCAACTATCGGTTTGGAATTAACTTTTCTATAAGTGCCTTGAGACTGGGCTTCCTTGTATATCTTTTTGACGATTCTTGCCTCAAGGGAGTGATAGTCGATTACGGCAACCCTGCCGCGAGGCGCAAGATGCGCTACAGCCGAATGCAATCCTTTTTCAAGGTTTGAAAGTTCGTCATTTACCGCTATCCTTAAAGCCTGAAACACCCTCATGGCTGTTTTGCGGAGTCTGTTTTCGCCGACCACCTCCCTCAACATCTCGCGAAGATCTGCAGCCGTCTTGATACTGTGCCTTTTCCGGGATACTTCATCCGCTATCCTTCTTGCGAAGGGTTCCTCCCCGTAATCCCTGAATATCTTTTCCAGGACATCTCTCTTTTCTTTCCTTATAATATCCAGAGCGGTAGGCCCGGAAGCCTGCGTATCGAATCTCATGTCGAGTTTTCCTTCACCCTGGTAGCTGAAGCCGCGATCAGGGCTCCTGACCTGATGCCAGGAGAGTCCGAGATCGAACACGACTCCATCCACTTCCTTAATTCCCTCCGCACTAAGAACCTCGTCCATAAACTTGAAGTTCTTATTGTGGAGGGAAAGCCGCTCGGCAAAGCACGCCAGTTTACGGCCTGCGTGGGCGAGGGCTTCCCCATCCATGTCCAGTGCGATGAGCATTCCTGCTCCCTTCTGCAGTAGCGCCTCTGCGTGTCCGCCTCCCCCCAGGGTTGCGTCCACGTACACTCCTTTTGGAGTCGGCGAAAGCGCCGTCACTATCTCCTCAAGCAAGACAGTCTTGTGAAATTCATCCACCGATACTCTTCAGGACGCTCATTCTTGCGATACTCTTAAGGGCGGCCTGCTTTGAAGGATAGATATCGAATGGATGAAATCCGTAAAGACTGAAGAGCGAGTTGACATAATCCGAAACATTAATGAGCTTTATATCTCCGCCGCGTTCGTTGAATCGGCGCTTGAAATTAATAAGTTCTGGAATGAGATTGGTTTGTATATGTTCGCATCCGGCCAGGTTCATAACAACGCTGAGTTCATTTGCAGCCAAAAGACCCGTAAAAAGAGCCTCAAGTTCCTCGAAGTCTTCTTCAGTGACCTCGCCGGAAAGATTTACGAAGGGCACGCCTTCGGTACGTTTAAGTATAGTTTTCATGGGTTTCTCCCTTGAGAAAGGTACTTTTCAAGGTTTTCGGAATCCTCCTCCTGACTCTGTTCGGATTCTGAGTCGAACCGGACGAACGTCTCAGGATTCCATATCTCAAAATGACTTATGGCTCCACTGATCACGACTTCCGCCTCAACAGAGGCGTATTCGATTAAATGACGGGGAAGCATGATGCGGCCCTGGGAGTCGAGCTCCACCTCTGCGGCAGCAGCTGCCCGGCGCCGCATGAAGCGTCTGGTTTCTTTCTTGTGTCTCGGGATAGCTAGAAGCACCTCATCCTCATATCCCTCCCACTCCGACAGGGGATGAACCTCTATCTCGCCGTCATAGCCTTTAGTGAGAACCAGGGTGCGCTGGTTCGCGGCGTCAAGTGCCCGGCGGAACTGGGCGGGTATGGCTACCCGGCCCTTATGGTCTACCGAATACCTGAACTGTCCACGAAATCGCATTTCTGCCCCACGAATCACCATTCATAACCACATTGTATGCATTTTTCCCCACTTGTCAAGCCCCCTAAATCCAATTCGGACTCAATTCAAAAATCAACCTAAGTCCCGCAATTGCTTTTACTTGCATCTAAATTGACGATTTTCTCAATTTTCCGTATGTGTTCGTGCATTCGTGAATTGTAAAGTTTTCCACATTTTGGGGTCGAAAAAAGAGGCTTTCCCACCGGTGAGTTAAAGGGAAAAAGTTGTGTGTTGAAGATTGCAAATACCCCTTCCCTTGATGGGAAGGGGTATTCTCCGGGAGGAGAATTGGGGTAAGGTGAAGTAGCCTCCCGGGGAGACATGGCTGAATTTCATTCCGCAAGGGTCGAACGAAGTTCGACAGACGCTCATCTAGAGCGTACACCTCCACCCAGCCTCCCCCATCAAGGGAAAGGAGAGGGGTATTCTGCATCGTTCAATCTTGGAAAAAAAACTTAGATAAGGGACCGACCTCAGCGTGCCCCTTGGGATAAGGCTTTATCCCATAGGGTATTAGGTCGGCACGATATTTAAAAGTTCGGGCGCACCTGAAGGTACGCCCCTACGTAAAGATACCCAAAAACCTCAAAAATCCTTCTCAATCAACTCGATAAGGCTGTTCACCAACCTATCCTCGGTCACCGTCTTCACTATCTCGCCCTTTCTGAAGATGACGCCCTTGCCCTTTCCGCCCGCAATGCCGTAATCGGCCTCTCTTGCCTCGCCCGGGCCGTTGACCACGCAGCCCATAACGGCGACCGTTAACGGCCTCTCCACTCGAGCAAGTCTTGTTTTTACCTCTTTTACCAATCTCGAAAGCTCTATCTCAGTTCTTCCGCAGCCCGGGCATGCGATTAGCTTGACCCCTTTCTTCTTCCTCAATCCAAGGCTGTCCAGAAGTTCCCAACATGCTGTAACTTCCTGGACAACCGTTCCGGTTAAGGATATCCTTATTGTGTCTCCAATTCCCTCAAGCAGTAATGGAGCCATTGCCGCTACCGACCGTATTGCTCCCTCGAAAGGCAGGCCAGCCTCTGTTACGCCAAGATGCAAGGGATAGGGGAAGTTCCGTCTCATCACCCGGTAAACGTCGATGGTCGTTCTCGCATCCGAAGACTTTGCCGAGAGCACAAGATCCGAAAACCCAAAATCCTCAAACATCTTTACTGAATTCGAAAGCGCTGCAATTATCGCTTCCGTCGTCGGATGCTTGAATCTTCTCAGAATTCCTTGAGGCAAGGAGCCTGAATTTACGCCTATTCTTATGGGAATTCCCCTCTCACCTGCTCTGTCCGCAATCTCCCTTAGTTCTTTTTTTGAGGAGATATTTCCTGGGTTTATCCTCAATTTGTGCGTTCCCGCCTCGATTGCCCCAAGTGCAAGTTTAGGGTTATAATGCACATCGGCAATGAGAGGGAGAGGGGAGGTCTTCAGCGCTCTCTTGAAGCTTAAAAGAGCCTCTTCGTCCGGCACTGCTACCCTTACAAGCTCAGCGCCAGCAGCTTTTGCTCGTCCGATCTCGGCAAGCACCAGCTTGACATCCCTTGTATCTCGCTTAGTCATCGTCTGCACGGCAATAGGAAAACTTTTCCCTATTCCCAAGCCTCCGACCATTACGTACTTGCGCTTCATTCCTCTCCGGGCGCAGAAACCCTTTCTATCTGAGCGCCGACGGATTCCAGTTTGCGCTCGAGACCTTCGTAGCCCCTATCCAGATGATAAATCCTCGATACCGTTGTGGTCCCTTTTGCGGCAAGTCCTGCAAGAACGAGGGATGCCGAAGCCCTCAAGTCTGAAGCCATAACCTCGGTTCCGGAGAGTTTTTCCGTACCTTCGATTACTGCCGTGTTCCCTTTTAACGTGATCTGGGCGCCCATACGCTGAAGCTCCATTGCCTGCATGAATCGGTTCTCGAATATGGCCTCAGAGATTATGCTTGTGCCTTCACCAAGTGCCAGCCAGGCCATAAACTGAGCCTGCATATCGGTTGGGAAACCGGGGTAGGGTGCCGTGTTCAAAATCAGGGGCGAAGGTCTGTGCATCATTGACACGGTAAGATGATTGCCTGATGCCTCGATTTCTGCTCCGGCCTCAAGAAGAGGCTGTATCAAATTACCCATATGGGACGAAGGCGCATTTCTTAAGATCAATCTTCCACGGGTGATTGCCGCGGCAACGGCATAGGTCCCTGCCTCTATTCTGTCCGGTATGTTTGCGAACTCAGCGCCATGAAGTTCCTTTACGCCTGCGACGGTTATTTCGTGTGTGCCTTCTCCTCGTATATCGGCGCCCATCTTGCGCAGAAAGACGGCAACCGTCGAGACCTCTGGTTCTGCTGCAGCGCCAATTATCTTGGTTTCACCCTCGGCAAGAACGGCTGCCATCATTACATTGATGGTCGCGCCTACGCTCGGACCCTTGGTTCCCTCGAGAAATATCTCAGAGCCTACAAGTTTTTTTGCACGCGCGTGGACGTATCCTTCTTCAACAATGACTTCTGCGCCCAGCTTCTCCATGCCCTTGATGTGAAGGTCAATAGGTCTTGCTCCTATTGCGCATCCGCCCGGCAAGGCTACTTTTGCTTCTTTGAACCTTCCCAGCAACGGGCCTAGAACATAATAGGATGCTCTCATCTTGCGGACTATCTCATAAGGAGCTTCAATACCGGGATTTAGAGCCTGGATTCTGACTGTATCCTCGCTGTGTTCCGATTTTACTCCCAGTGTATCCAGAAGTTCGCACATTGTGGATACATCAACAAGTGAAGGCACGTTAGACAGTACGCAAGGTTCATTTGTCAGAAGCGTTGCCGACATCAGTGGCAACGCGGCGTTCTTTGACCCTGAGATTGTTACTTCTCCGTGCAGAGGGTGACCGCCTGTTATGAGAAGTTTATCCATTTTAATCCTCTCTTTATTAGGGCTTTCCTCTTTTTGACGATCATGCAGGGATTTTGTGAACCCTATTCGGCGCGTCTAAGCCTTACAAGCCCAAACGCGCCCGATAGGACTCGAACCTACGGCCTTCACGTCCGGAGCGTGATGCTCTGTCCGTCTGAGCTACGGGCGCGTTAGCTGCGTTTCTTTCTGAGAAGCTTGCGTCTTTTCTTAAACTTGTGGCGTTTTACCTTTTTCAGTTTACGTTTACGACCGCATGGCATCTATTATTAGCCTTTCTTTTTAGTTATTTCTGGGTTACTACCTGTTTGAGTATCTTGGAGGGCTTGAAAACCGGTACTAGGCGGGCAGGGATGTTAATCTCCTTGCCTGTTCTTGGGTTGCGTGCTATCTTTGAGTTGCGGCGCTTGGATTTGAACACTCCAAATCCTCTTATTTCAATTCTTTTGCCCTCTGCGAGCAGACTAGATATCTCCTTAAGGAATATGTTTATTACCATGGAGATGTCCTTCTTAGTTACGCGGGGGCCAAGCTTGCGCTCGATTACTTCTACTATGTCCGCCTTGCGTACGCTCATTGGGCGCCTCCTTTGTTATTCCGGCTTATTGCCGTTTCAAGAATCTCGCCAATTTCGTTTCGCATCAATTTCTTCCATTGCTCCACGTTAAGGAGAAAGCGAAACTTATCACCAACGATTATATACAAAACCGTGATTCATGTCAAGTGCACTTTATCACAACTCTTAGCGAATCAGATGAAACTCGAAACCTTTCTTTTGCACTCAATCTACTTGACGTTTGCGATATTCTTCATATCATCATATCAAGAAATAAGGAGGATGAAATGCAGAGACGACTCATTATCCTGGCCGTATTAGCCATTGCGTTCATTGGCCCTGCTTGCAAGCCCAAATCAAAAGATGAACTTTCGAAGAACATCCAGGCGGTTGTTGAAGTTGAGGGCCGCGGAAAGATGCGAATTCAGCTCTTTCCGGAACAAGCACCGCGTGCGGTAAAACAGTTCGTAAAACTCTCAAAGGAAACTTTCTATAATAACAGGCAAGTCTGGCGCGTAGGGCAGATGGGTGAAGGCAAGGAATTCGTCATGACCGGATGCCCGAAGAACAACGGAAACGGTTACTACACTATAAAAGGAAAAGGTTACTTCATAAGAGAGGATATTGATTCTACGCTTCATCACGAACGCGGAACGGTCTCCATGATAAACTTCGGCAAGCCCCAGACCACCTCCTCGCAGTTCATTATCTGCCGCGGGCAGATTCCCGAGTTCGACGGCAAGTACTCGATAATCGGCAAGGTTACGGACGGACTAAACGTTCTTGATTCCCTTGAAAAAGGAGATAACATTCTGTCGGTTACGATAGAAGAAGGCGCCGAATAAGCCAGATAGCGCCAGATCATTCAATCTTGTTGACAGGGGGCTGAAAATTACTATCATTACAGTATGATAATTAGGCATCCTCTGTTGGAGGAGAGGTGTTAGCGGTTCTTGCATGGATATGGAACGCCCTCATCGGAGTTCTTGCCGCGAGCTGGGAGCTTCTCTTAGAAATGTCTCCTTATCTCCTTCTTGGGTTTCTCTTCGGGGGTATCCTTCATATATTCGTATCTGTCCAGAAGATAGCGAAACATCTCGGCGGAGCAAGCTTCTGGTCGGTTCTAAAAGCAACACTCGTCGGCATCCCGCTCCCCCTATGCTCCTGCGCCGTCATACCGACCGCTGCATCCATCCGCCAGAGCGGAGCATCCAAAGGCGCAACGCTTGCGTTCCTCATCTCGACTCCTACAACCGGCGTGGATTCGATTCTTGCGACGTACTCACTCCTCGGGCCCATCTTTACCCTCTACCGGATAGCCGCGTCCTTCCTTGCGGGTTTTGCTGCAGGAGTCGGCGCAAACGTCTTTGATAAAGACAAACCTGGGGATAGAGACAAGATAAGCAACAACAATTGCGTAGTTTGCGGCAACTCGACAGACGATGAACACACACATGGTTTTTGGGTTCGCGCTAGGGCAATGGTCGCTTACTCGTTCGGCGAACTCGTAGGTGACATAGGCAAATGGCTCGTAATCGGCACGCTTATAGGCGGCGCTATCGCCTACTTTATTCCTCCGCAGATAATCGGCACTTACTTCAAGTCCCCTATTCTTCAGATGTTAGTGATGCTGGCCGTAGGCGTACCGCTCTACATCTGCGCGACCGGTTCGCTTCCAATAGCGGCCGCGCTCGTGGCTAAGGGCATATCGCCGGGCGCCGCGCTCGTATTCCTAATCGCCGGTCCTGCGACCAACGCGACCACGATCACGGTTGTAGGCAAAACGCTCGGAAAACGTTCACTTATAATCTACCTCACATCCATCGCCATCGTCTCACTCGGTCTTGGGTTTCTCTACAACGTCATTTTTCCATCGGGTATGGTATTCTCATCCTCGGGGAAAATCGTCGGGCTTTTCGAGCTTCCGCCGCTCGTGAGCACCATCTCCGCCGTTATCCTCATCGCTTTGATCCTCCTGCAGTTCGGGCTCTGGATGTACCGCAAGATAGCGCACAAGCCTCACCACTGCTCAGATCAAACCTGCTCCGTCGACGCTTGCTCTTGCTCCGACCATGATCATCACGAAGAGGGAGAAGGGGAGGAGGGTTGCCACTGCGGCGGCAACCACAGCGGTGGTGGCGGTCACGATGAGGGAGATAGTTGTGGTTGTGGACACTCGCACTGCCACGAACCCGTGCACAAAGACCCGTAACACCCGTAACACCCGTGACACACTTAACCCACGTAACACACCTTTGACCTCGATTTTGACAAGGGGCTTAAGCGTAGGGGCCGACCTTCAGGTCGGCCCGATTCATAATGAAAGAACATACTGGCAAAATCTATAGATAAACTTGTACAGGTCGCTTTCAGGCATAACAAGCTGAAAGTGCTTTTTTTAGAATGATCATCAAAAGAAAAGTTTAGTCTTGTTTCAAAGGAGAAGCCAGCGTGGCTTAGGGAGTTCCGAATATGGGTCACTATTCCCTTCAGATTTCTATCTTTATCAGGACACTGGAGAATCTGAATACTACTCCATTCGGCTTCCTGCAGGCCTTCGATAGGTATCTCTTCAATCTTTTCATAGAATTTCTCCTTCGGATAAACGAAAAAACCGTACAAGCTTGTAATAAGAACGCCTTGATTGAACAATACATAGTTATCAAGCTGATCCCAGTGTAACGATTTCCGCCATTCTTCAAAGAAACTCCCTATAGATAAGTTAGGCTTTTCTTGAAATGCAGAGGTAAAAGCTGTTTAAAAATTCAAGATTGAGGAATACCTGCCTAGTGATAACTTTATCGTCTATTTGAGGTTGTTTTATGGTGGGCATAGTGCCTCCTTTATGGTTTATCAGGGCCTACCTGAAGGTCGGCCCCTACATTTCCTATCGATATTTTTACGGGGTGTATTAGTCAGGGTCCCCGACGGAATGCGGGGCATTCTTTTGGGGTGCAGCCAGTTGCCCGCATCCAGCAAGGATGGCTGAGCCAAGGCTCTTGCGCAAGGTCACCGCGGGCAGGTTAGGCATAATCCAGCGCATGAACTCCTCAACGTGGGCGGGTGAGGGGGACCGCAACGCGCATCCGGGGAATGGGTTCAGGGGAATGAGATTTATCTTGCAGGGGATGCCGGCAAGAAGCATCTCTAAATTCTCCGCATCCTTTTTGCGGTCGTTGACGCCCGAAACGAGCACGTACTCGAACGTCACGCGCTTGCCCTTTAGTTCCACGAACCTCCTCACCTCCGGGATAAGCTCGTTCAAGGGATACTTCGCGGCAATCGGCATTATGCGCTCGCGCGTCTCCTGGTCTGCCGCGTTCAAGGACACAGCCAACTTGAACTGCTCAGGCTCCTTCGCGAAGCGCTTTATGCCGGGCACTATCCCCGCGGTCGATATCGTTATCTTGCGGGCGCCGATGCTTAAGCCGAAATCCTCGTTGAGAATCCGTGCCGCAGTCAGGGTCGCTTCGTAGTTCAGGAACGGCTCGCCCATGCCCATGAAGACCACGTTCGTTATACGTTCCGTCTGTCCCCGCTGAACCTCGAGGACCTGTCCTGCAATCTCAGAGGGTTCGAGATTTCTTACCAACCCCATCTGCCCGGTTCTGCATATGAAACATCCTAGCGAGCAGCCCACTTGCGTGGAGACGCAAACGGTCCTGCGGTCCCTGTCCTTGAGCCAGACAGACTCTACCGAAAACCCGTCCTCAAGCTCGAAGAGATGCTTGACCGCGCCCTCCTTTGCGGAGCCGGTGCGGTTTTTAATCTTCAAGTCCGATATCCTGAATCGCTGTGCGAGCTTTTCGCGCAAGGGCTTTGAGATATCGGTCATATCCTCAAAACCCCTCGAACCCTTCTGCCAGAGCCACTTGAATACCTGGCGCGCCCTGAACGCAGGCAGTTCAATCTTTGAGAGCTCCTTTTCGAGTTCCTTGAGCGTGAAGTTCCTTAGTTCAGTCTTCACGTCTTCCTACCCATAGTTGTATCCAATCTGCCGCGCGTTTCCTTTTCGGCAGCATCCGTGATAGTCACCATCGCCAAAGATCGAACAGGCAAATCCGTCGGGGATATGTGTACATCCACATAGTTATCCGTGAGAACCCTTGTTCTGGAAAGGACGACAGCCTCCCTTCGGCTGCCGATGAATCCGCTTCTGAACTCGAGAGATTTTTGTGCGCCAAGCTCCCTTAGTATTTTCGTCCGCTCCCTTGGATTCGAGTTCCTTCTTTGAAGCGCCATGGGCGTGCCCGGCCTCGCAGAATAGGTGAATGCGTGCAGGTATGAGAACGGCATCGAGCGCACGAAATCAAGAGTCCGCGCAAAGCTCGCTTCATCCTCGCTCGGAGTCGAAGTGATTATATCGGTTCCTATCGAAGCGTCAGGAATCCCAGCCAGAACTTTTTCAACAAGCCTTGCGAACTCCGAAGTGGTGTAGGGGCGATTCATCGTTCTCAATATTCCATCATCTCCAGATTGCAGAGGTATGTGAAGGTGCGGGCATATCCTCCTCGACCGGGCTACTACCTCAATAATCCTGTCGTCAATAGTATCAGGTTCGAGCGATGTCAGACGAACTCGCGGAAACGTGCTTTTTTCAGCTTCAATCCTTTCCAATAGTCCGGCAAGGGATTCTCCTCTATCTGCGCCCCAGAGTCCAAGGTTCAATGCGACGAGAACGACCTCACCGAACCCCTTCTCGTAAAGAACGCGAAGTTCGTTCAGAACATCATTAGCTGGCTTGGAGCTTACGGGTCCCCGTATCCTTGAAACTATGCAGTAGGAACATCTGCGGTCGCATCCATCTCCGATTCGAAGAAAAACTCGGTTTCTCGATATTGCCGCAACCGAATCACCCTCCTTGAAATCGACGCCTCCGATAATATCTTGCTTTCGCCCGTAAGGGATAATTTCTGTTACTCCGGGAAGAGTTGAGATTTTTTTTGGATTCGTTTCTGCGCCGCAGCCTGTCACCTTTATCTCGGCGTTCGGGTATTTGCGATGAAGCCGGCGGATGAGCGATACGCTCGACCGATCCGCCGGCTCAGTTACCGTGCAAGTTGTTACGAGACACAGGGAAACTTCTGAATCAAGAGTCTCCTCGTCTGCAAGCTCATACCCGTTGCTTCTATACCAGGCCTTCCAAAGATCGGCCTCGGCTTGACTTAGTTTACAGCCTGCGGCAGCAACTAAGGCTTTGGGCAGAGCCATAAATCATCTATGATTAATATTTAGTCTTCTTCCTTTTTCTTTCGAGTAGTGCGGCGTTTGGGCTTTTCTTCCTTCTTTTCAGGTTCCTTTTCTTCTTTCTTCGCTCTCGGCTTTCTTACAGTCTTCTTCTTCGGGACCTCGGGTTTTTCTTCTTCTACAGGGGTTGCTTCTTCTTTCTGAGTTTCTTGTTCTTCGGTTTCTTCGACTTCGGGTTCTTTTTCCAGGCTGTAATCTTCCTCTTCTCCAGTGTCTTTTCTCTCGGCTACTTCCTCGAGGGTGCTCAAATCGCCCAGGTGATCCTTGAGAGAGAAGCCCTTCGGCGCACGGATGGGTGCAGTCTCCTGGCGTTCCTTTTCTTCGGTCTTCTGGTAGAATTCCCTTTCGGAAAGTATTACCCGGCGCGCCTTGGAGTCAATCCTGCGGATAACAAGCTGGAGTTCCTCGCCGAGTTCGTAGTGATCTTTAATCTTCTTTATCTTGCGTCTGCGAAGCTGCTGCTGAGGAATAAAGCCTTCTATATCTTCGGTAAGGGCAACCACGACGCCGGACGCAGGCATATCGATAATCTTGCCGGTGATCTGGGCGCCTTCCTTGAACTCCTTTGACCAGTGATAGAACGGGTCTTCCTGTGTCTGTTTGAGTCCAAGGGTTATGCGTCTGCTTTCCTTATCGATATCGAGAATGATGGTTTCTATCTTGTCGCCCTTCTTGAGTATCTCGCGCGGGTGTTTGACCCTTTTAGTCCACGAGAGATCGACGTTGCGGACAAGGCCTTCGATTCCTTCCTCTATCTCGACGAAAGCGCCGAAGTTCTTTAATGAAGATACGACTCCTTCGAGGCGCTGTCCTATGTGGTAGCGTTCATCTATAATCGACCACGGGTCTGGGGTCGTCTGCTTGAGTCCGAGGGATATGCGGCGGTTTTCCTTATCAAGAGAGAGAACGATGGCTTCTACATCCTGACCTATCTGGAGAATCTGTGCAGGATGACTCACTGTACGGGTCCATGACATCTCCGAGACGTGAATAAGACCCTCGATGCCTTTCTCAAGCTCAACGAACGCGCCGTAATCGGTAAAACTCGTTATCTTGCCCTGGACTTTTGAGCCGATGGCGTATCGCTGGTCGATGTTCTCCCATGGGTGCGGGGTAAGCTGCTTGAGACCCACGGTTACCCTGCCGGTTTCGTCGTTCTTGGTGAGAACCTTTACTTCTATCTTTTCGCCTACCTTGAGAACCTCGGCAGGGTGGACAATCTTCTTCCAACTGATATCTGAGATATGAAGGAGAGCGTCGAGTCCGCCAAGATCGATGAATGCGCCGAAATCGACTATGTTCTTTACTACGCCTTCGACGACTTCATCTACATTCAGTTTTTCCATGCGCTCGCGGTGCATTCGCGCCTGTTCTTCTTCAAGCAGCATCCTGCGGGAAACGACGATGTTTCTTTTGTTCCAGTTGACCTTAATAATCTTGACTTCCATCTCGTCGCCTATGTAGCGGTCGAAGTCGGTTACCGAGCGGATGTCGACCTGTGAGCCGGGAAGGAAGGCATCGAGCCCGAATACCTCAACCTGAAGCCCGCCTTTAACCTTTTTGCGGACTATGGCAGGACAGGACTCCTCGGCTTCGAGCTTGCGCTTGATTGTATCCCAAGCCATCTGGAAGTCGGCTTTTTTCTTCGAGATTACGGGAAGGCCCTCGCGGTTTTCAAGAGACTCGACGAAGACCATTATTTCGAGGCCTTCTTCGAGTTTTTCGGGTTCGTTGAACTCCGTTATCGATAATACGCCCTCGGATTTCCATCCAAGGTCCACGAAGACGGTATTGCCCTGTACACGGGCTATTGTTCCCTTGACTATCTCACCTGTAGTGAATCTGGAAAGCGATTCCTCGATTAGTCTTTCGAGGTCATCGCTTGAGGGATCTCGTAAAACGTTTTCTTGCATTCGGTATTTCCTCCTAGTTCGGAGTTTTAGCGCTCTGCGCTAGGCCCTTTTGGGCTTTGCCGCTGCCCCTTTGGGCATACGGGTTTTAAGGGTTTTTACATAATCATAATGTGGAGTATTGTAGAACTCTCCACACTGTTTTTCAAATCTCTTCTCGCCTTCCCAGGCAATATCCCTAAGGCGGTGGATTTTTTCTTCCACTTTCCTGGTGAATGCCTCGTACTTCTCTTTTTCCTTCGAGCGCTCGCCAGGGTGCATGGCTTCATCCAAAAAGACCTCCACCCTTGAGTCCCTGCGTAGCCATTCCTGCCATGGTTTATAAGTGTTTTTGATGTATGCGGGCACAACCGGAATGTTGTACCTCAGGGCTATGAGTCCCACCCCCTCCTTGAAGGGCAGGAATTCGCCCGTTCTGCTTCGCGTCCCCTCCGGAAATATCACGAGCGCCTGCTTAAGCTTGATGAGTCTGTCCACTTCCTTGAAGAGATGGATATCAAAGGCTTTGCCTCTTTTTATAGGTATAGAGTTGAAATACTCAATGAGCCATCTGAAGAATTTAGATTGTCCGAATAACTCCTCTTTCGCAAGAAAGAAACACTCCCTTTTCGCCGCGTGTCCTATTAGAGGAGGGTCAAAAAAACTCGCGTGGTTGGATGCGATTATCACAGGTCCCTTCGTTGGAACATTCTCTCTTCCGTGAACTTTTATCCGCAGAATCCATTTGAACAGAGGGTAGGTTGCTGTCCAGCCCCATGCCCATCTCGATTTCATGACTTTTCGCCCATACGTTTTTGAACCTCCTCCTCGATTATTGCAACCTGCTCCTCAATGGTCAAATCCGTTGTATCTATCCTGAATGCGTCTGAAGTGCACTTCAAGGGGCTTATCTTTCTGTTTGAATCAATCTCATCACGCCTGGCAAGACTTGCTTCAACATCCTCACCGCTCTGGTCTATTCCTTTTTCTCTGAGTTCTTTTTGCCTTCGCATCGCCCTTTCAGCCATGTCGCATGTCATGAAGACCTTGAGCCCGGCGTCGGGAAAAACAACAGAACCTATATCCCTGCCTTCGCAGACTATTTTCCGGTTCCTGCCTATCTCTCGCTGCTTGGCCACGAGGTATGCCCTGACTATAGAACGTTCTGAAACAGGAGAAACCCAGTTGTCGACTTCAGGCGTCCGGAGCTCGTCCTTAAGCTCCTTATCTCCCAGGTATACATGAAGAGAACCTCTTTGAATCTTAAAAGTTAGGGATGATTTGAGGAGAACGTTTGCGATTCGTTCGTCATCGCTTTCCTGCGCCTTCTTCGTAAGCAATAAATAAGTAACCGCACGGTACATAGCCCCCGTATCAAGATGCACGAATCCAAGTTTTTTTGCGAGTAATCTTGCGGTTGTGCTTTTTCCTGAAGACGCCGTACCATCAATGGCGATGACAAATTTCAATTCAAGGGTTTCCTCCTTTTTTTAATTTCTGCGGATGGGGTTTCGTCCGTCGGATTATCCTCTCGAGACACAATCCATCGCTGCAGCCGCAAATTATAGATAAATCCAACTACTAAGTCAACCCCTTCCAGGCTTGACACATCGGTATCCGGGCATATAGTCCTGACATAACAAGGAGGCAGAATATGATTCAAAGAATGAGCGCCTGTGTCTTTCTTTCAGTCTTTTTAGCTCTGATGCCCGGCTGCAATTCCAAACCCCAGCAGGAAACAATCGAAAAATCAGCGGAAAAACCTGATACTCTTAAGGCTCTTATCAGCGGCAAGGGCGTCAACGTACGCTCGGGTCCGGGCATCAAGTACTCGGTGAAATTTCAGCTCTCGGACGGGGAGCGTGTAGTGATTCTCAAAGAGGCATACTCATCGAACGAGGAAGGAAAGCCTGTCGAGCTTATCCTTACTTCGCCGCTTAACGTTCACGCCAACGGCGAAAAAATCACCCTTGCGAAGGGTACAGCCGTAACCTCAACATCAGCCGGAGACGAGGGGGGAGACCTCCTTATCATCACATTTGAACTCGAAGGCAAGCACTACGCGGACTCCTCCATATACATCGAGAACGTAAAAGCCAAGCCCATTGCGGATAAGCCTTGGTACAGGATAGAAACACGGGACGGCAGGCGGGGCTGGGTGTATGCCGAGTTCGTTGAGGTGATATAACCCTTACAACGGCTTCACGCAGATGAAGACACTGTAGCTTTCGCCCTCGTAAACCTGGTTCCTCTCGTGAACCTCGAATCCCGCTTCGTTAAGCTTTTTACGCCAGGTCTCAAGTGTAAAGATGCCGCAGGTGTGGAAATCGTTCTCTATCCTCAGCTTGCCCTGCTCCCTTATCAAGTAAACGAAGGTCGTCTCGTAAGTCGTATCGTCAGGGTTAGGGTCGTAGTTGTTCTCGATATACGTAATCTTTGGTTCCTCGCTTTGAGATTCAAAGACCTTTGTCTGATTCTCGTGAAAGTTGCCCTTGAAATGCTCAGCAATCGTTATCATCACACCGCCCGGTTTCAGATGTTTGAACGCTTTTAAGAAAACCTTGCCTAAGTCTTGCTCGGTTGTAATGTATGCAATTCCGTCGTTTATATATACCGCGTCGAACTGTCTTTCGAGATCGAAATCCCTCATGTCGCCTTTCACGTATTCGCATTCCGGGTTAAGTTTCTTTGCGTTTTCAAGCATCGCCTCGCTCAAATCGAGTCCGGTCACCTTAAAGTATTTTTTGAGAGTAAAGTCGTTCTTGCCGCCTCCGCAAGTGATATCCAGAATAGTCGTTGGTTCTATGCGTGAGAACTCCCTTATCATCTTGACAGCGTCCTCGCTCTCCGGTCTGTACTCCTCAACGCTTCCCCATATGGGCCATATCCAGGCAAGGTCAGCGTATAAACGATTTTCCATATTCTTCATTAATGAATATATCCTCTAAAACATCTAAAGTCAATAGAAATGCACTTGCATTCCTCGCCCATCCTCAGGCGTTGCGTTTTCATGTTGTGAAGGGGCTTAGTCATAAAGTACAGGAGAGGGTAAACGTGTTACGGCGGGCTTTGTTGACATACTCATCTTTATTCTTATAGTAGCACTATGCCAAACAATAAAGGCTCTGAACCAGAAATGAACGCTGGAGAGATGGCCGCTCGAATCCGTGAGCTTGCCCGGAAGAAGGATGCCGTAATCCTCGTGCACAACTACCAGCTTCCAGAGATACAGGACATAGCCGACATCCTCGGCGACTCTCTTGACCTAGCCCGGCGCTCCGCAGAAATAAAAAAGTCCTGCATTGTCTTCTGCGGGGTGCGCTTTATGGCAGAGACTGCAAAGATACTTTCGCCGGACAAGACGGTTCTTCATCCCCGTCCTGATGCCGGCTGCCCGATGGCGGACATGGTCGGTGTCGAAGGACTCCGCAAGCTCAAACAAGAACACCCCAAGGCAAAAGCCGTCGCCTACGTGAACACGAACGCCGATGTCAAGGCGGAGGTCGACGTTTGCTGCACGTCCTCGAACGCTCTAAAGGTCGTCGAAGGAATCGATGCAGAGGAAATCATCTTCGTGCCAGACTGCAACCTTGCATCCTGGGTCCAACGGCATACCAAGAAGCTCATCATTGCGTGGGCAGGCTTCTGTCCGGTGCACCGGAGATTCAGAGTAGGGGAAGTAAATGCCTCCCGCGACCGATATCCTGACGCGCTCGTAATGGTTCATCCAGAGATAGACCCCGAAATCGTCGACCTTGCAGACGAGGTAGCGTCCACCAACGGCATGGTCAAGCTTGCAAAAGCCTCCGACCGCAAGCGTTTCATAGTAGGCACCGAGGAGGGGCTTATCTATCGTCTGAAAAAGGAGAATCCGGGAAAGGAGTTCTACTCATTGGGCGCGCCAAAGGTCTGCGAAAATATGAAGAAGATAAGACTCGACCACGTTCTTGCATCACTCCAAAAAGAGCAATACAGGGTTGATGTTCCACGAGAAATAGCTGTAAAAGCCAGGCGCGCTCTGGACGAGATGCTCAAATACGCCTGATTATCCAAATGCGGTAATTAGTCGATGCGTTTTTTCTCTTGACGCACTAGGAATGAGTTGGTTACTAACCCCTTGACATTCAAGCTTTAGCGGAGTAAAATTTAAGACATAAGGAAATAATCCACTTAGGCAAAGGAGGAACCTTATGAAGAAGAGTGCGATCGTTCTGGCAGTTGCGCTGGGCGTTTTCGCTGTTGTTTTTACAG
>JAAYVC010000110.1 GCA_012517375.1 bacterium
ATGACGTTGGAGTTCGTGACGCTTTTCATCAAACGGGACTCCATTTCTCGAATCCTGACTAACCATCACAGAAATTTTGTCCAGCTTTTGTCTGTCTTTTGACCACCTTCTGTCCATCTTCTGACCAGCTTTCCCACCCCAAGAAATCGCTTCGCAATTTCTTGGGGACCCCGGGTCTGGAATCGATTCTGCCGAAGCTGTAGGCTTCCAGCCGCTACTTTTGGGGAGTATTTGACCATGATTCCTGACCGCAAAGAGTTAAATCTGACTTGGTTCGAGGTCCCCAACGGGGTGCGCAGCAACCTGTTGGGGTGAATTAATCCTGACCTCGTTTCGGTATGGCTTGACAGAGCGTCTTTAACTCCTTATCATCCCGCATGCCTGAGCGTCTTCTTGACGAAGTCACCGATATTGAACTTGTTGAACGCGCACTGCTCGAAGATAAGATTGCCCAGCGCGAGCTTGTTATCCGCTACCAGGGACCTATTTATGCCTATATTTATCGCTGGATGCGCAATCGCGCAGATGCCGAGGACCTCACTCAGGACGTCTTCATAAAGGTATTCCGGGCGCTTGGCACATATTCCAGGCAATCGAGCTTCAGGGCGTGGATTTATCGTATTGCCCGTAATCGGGTTATAGATTTCCTTCGCAGGAAGAAACCGCAATCTGTCGATATAGAAGTTGATGAATTGGAAGACATAGAGGATGGATGCACTCCATCCGAGATATATGAATCAACGTCGCAGAGCCAGAAGCTCCGCGATGCGGTCGACTCATTGCCCCCTCTTTATCGTGAAGTACTTCTTCTAAGACATAGAGATGAGCTAAGTTACGAAGAGATCGTAGAAACCACAGGGCTTGTCCTTGGTACGGTTAAGGCGCGGCTGCACCGCGCGAGAAATATTCTTAAACAACGTTTAGATGAGGTGAAACATTTATGAACAGTTCTCCGTCTTCAAAGGTGATGGAATGCTCTGAAGTTAAGGAAAGGCTCCAGCGCAAGTTAGACGGCGACGAGCTTCCTGAGAATACTAAAAAAAGTATCCAAAAACATCTTACGGCATGCAAGGCATGCAGCGCCTGGTTCGTAGAGATTCAGGCTATGCTCTTAGAGATTCAATCCATGCCAGAACCAAAGCCATCGGCCATTTTCCAGGCCAGGCTCATGAACTCGCTAGGTTTAACCCAGTTTCCTTTGTGGCTTCGCTGGATAACGGGTGTTGCTGTATCGGTCGTTTCTTTCTGGTTCGTTCTTTTGTCACTGGCAGGAGAAGGGATTTCATCGTCCTCAAGCTTTCCTATACTTCCAAAACTGTGGCGTTTTTTTGCAGGTTTGTTCTCACTCCGATCAGGAGTAATGAGTATGTTTGATGATATGCTTTATCTTGCAGTTATACCTCTTGGAGCATTTGCATTGATCGTTTTATTGGGTATTATTGCCTTAAGGAAATCTCAAAGGCACGGTTCGTCCGAAGCAGGAAGTTTTTAGTATCTACATGGAGGTCAGATGCATCCTTTCGCGTCTTTATTCTGCGTACTGACAATAGTATCCGAACCCCCGAGCGTGAGTATAGAAATCAATCCCGGAGAAGACAGTCCTTATATCTCGGGACCGTTTGTTTTACCAAAAGATTCAACTTACGAACGCGATATAACCCTTAAGGGCGACGCCACCATAGATGGATATCTCAAAGGAGAAATCGCTTTAAGGGACGGGATGCTTACGATTAACGGAGCGGTAAGTCGTGATGTAGTTATCATCAGAGGCAGTTTTCTTGTTTCAGGTGAAGTAGAGGGGAGTCTGGTTGCACTTGGGTCAGATGGCGTTATCAAAGGGCATGTAAATGAGGATGTTGTTGCCCTTGGGGGTATGATTCAACTTGACTCAACAGCGGTTGTAGACGGTGACCTTGTGGTGATACTCGGTAGCATGGTTCGAGATTCGAATGCCGTTGTCAAAGGAGACATTGAGAAGATAGAAGCCGGACCCTTCACTCGCTGGCTCAGAGGACTTCTGAACAGGTTTATCGGTTCGGAGGGAGTTCGTCTCCAG
>JAAYVC010000111.1 GCA_012517375.1 bacterium
ATGCTCCCTAGGGTTTTATAAGCAAGCTGGATAAGCGGCCTCTCTCCTTCTTTAGCTCTTTTTTTCTAAGTCTGCTTAAGACCCCCGCTTTCTTTAATACCCTCTCTAACCACTGGCAACTATCTCCTGGCGCACGAACTATATCCTCTTGACAAAAAAGATTTATTCTTTATCATTTTTTAATGCATAAACAATGTCGTTAATATTTTTTTATTAACACCAAAACCTACGGAGGATTAATAATGAAGGCAAAAACCTTGATATGTGTCCTTACACTGCTGATTATTGCCGGGACAGCTTCGGCCATCGAGGAGCCGGTGCTTCAGGTCGGCATGTGGGTAAAGGCAGAGCCGTGGCACAACTGGATAGGCGGCGCTGGTCGCACGAGCACCGTTAAACTCAATGTGCTCGATACGGCAAACGTCATCCAGCGTGTGGACTTTTACTACTCGATAGACGAAGGCGCTTCGTGGTCGCTTTTCGGAACAGACCTTAATGGTCAGGAACCTCTTTTCTCGACGACCGATCTCGTGATGACGCCTGTCGGGCTGACGACAATGGATCCCGCCCTGTTCGAGCCGGGCGACGGCTGGTCAACCGTATTCCCGCACCTGCTGGTTCCCCAGATAAACATGAGGGTTTTGTTCAAGAGCCTTGCATTCACGAACACGGGCGACACCCTTGTCGCGCAAACGTGGCGCAACTACGACCCCACCCCTCCCGACCAGGCGGTCGTGAGTTATGCATGGCTGAATCCGGAAACGCTTCTGGTTTCAGTCTCAGACCCCTACATGGACATAGATTCGATAACAATAGCGGCAAATCCGGAGCCCGAGCACTTCTACAAGGGCATACCGGGCATAGACCAGCACCTGGGTTCCGATTACCACTGCCTGCCCACTGCGGCGGCGGCGTGTCTCAAGTATTTCGAGGGAAAGGGCGATCCTGAGATAACGGGCGGTCTTACGGACTCCTCGCTGGTGGATACGCTGGGCAAGGAATCGGGAACCAACCAGGGCAAAGACGGCACCTATATTGATGACCTTGTGCGCGCTCTCGAAAGATGGATAGCCTCTCATGGAGGCAACTACACCGTGAGGTCCTCTAACTCGTTCGACTGGAACACTGCCTCGAGCGAGCTGAAGCGCTGCCAGGACGTTCTCGCGGGCATACGCTGGCCCAACGGCAAATGGCACATGATGACCTTCAACTCCATCGACAATGTACCCAACCCGGACGGCACAATAAGGGTCGACTTCATGGATCCGTGGACGGGCGAGATAGCGTGGGGCGATTATAATCCGGCGACAGGAGAGCTTTCTGGGTTTGAGAGTTCGTCGGGGTCGGGCGGACAGATGATAAACATGGTAATCATCTGCCCTAACGAGAAGAATCCCTACATCAGTCCGGGCACCGACCCCATAGGCGGCGCGCCCGGTCCCGAGCCTTTCCCGCAGCCCGTGCCGCTTTCGCAGATGGAGAACAACTCGCTTAAGGTCTGGATAGTGGACGCTCAAGGCAACGCCTTCACGTCCATTCAAGTGGTCCAAGCCCTTTCAACAAAGCCCGGTCCGAACCAGCACGGCATGGTTATCCCCAACTTCTACCTTGCGCAGAACTCGCCCAACCCGTTCTCGGATAAGACCCAGCTTGCATTCGCGCTTCCCGAGCGCGCCGCGTTCACGCTGAGCATCTACAACGCGGCAGGCCAGAAGGTCAAGGTGCTTCTGCACGAGACGAGACCGGCAGGATTCTACAAGCTTTCCTGGAACGCCAAGGACTCGAAAGGCAGAGTGGTTGAACCCGGCGCTTACTTTGCAAAGCTCGAGACGGATTCCGGCTTCAAACAGACCGTTAAGATGCTGATTGTCCGGTGACAATGTTCATTACTACACAATTAATGCTGATTGTCCGGTGACAATGTTCGTCCATACGCAAGCACCACACATATTGGGATAAACACATCCCTCTTGCATCATCAATAAGGCGGGGCATCCTTGATGCCCTGCCTTAACTTACACCCCAAAGAAATACTGCGTCTTTACTCCGTAGCCGCCGTCATGGTATGTCTTTGGGGAAACACCGACTTAACTATTACCCCGCGTCAGAGCTAAGGCTCCTTGACTCCGCGAGCGGCAGCACATATACTTTCGCGCATGCAGGAACCAATACCACAGACTACCCATAAAGCCTCCCCGATAAGCGGGTTCATTGCAACATGGCGCGGTGTGCTGTTCAATGCGCTGATGCTCGTCTACATCCTTGCGGTTCAGAAGCCGTTTCTTGCGCTCGTCCAGGAGTCGGCGGACATGGGGCACAAGAACATTCCTCTCGGCATATTCATCTTCAGCCTCATGCTCCTGCAGCTGGCGGCGCTCTTCATAAAGCTCCCGGCAGTCATCAGGCGCACGGGCATTACGGACACCAAGAAGTTTCCCAAGGACGGATGGATTATCGTTCTCGTGTGGGTAGTTCAGATGGGACTCAGCATCTTTCTCGTGTATGTCGGTCTGCCCGCATTAGGGATCCATGGCATCGGCTGGGCGTTTCTGGGAACCATAATCGTGGTGGCAAAGGATTACTTTCTTATTCAGTCCCTTGCCCTCGGCTCGCTGAAGGTCAAGTACAAGGTGCCGCGAGCGCTCGAATACCTTGCCGACTTTGCACTCCTTTTGTTCGGACTCTTCGCCTACACGGCGACCTGGGTGTACTGGTCGGAGAAGTTGAGGTCCGAGACGACCCCCGGGGTATCTGGACCCAGCATCGTGAGCTTCGTTTTAGGGCTGCTCTTCTTTTTCTTCTGCTTCCCGTCGATACAGGGACCCTATATCCAGGAGGTGATGGCGCTTCCAAGGACCCGGGCGAACCGCGCAAGCTTCTGGCTCTTTTGGGGAATGCTCGCCGCGAACGTCCTGTGCGCGATGCTCTCGTTTGTGTTCGGAAGCAATTAAACCCCAAAGAACTACCCCGTATTCCTTTGAGGACCCCTGCCCTTTACCCCCGGCGAGATTCTTTTTTATACAGGGTCCCCAGGGGGTGAAGTTTGCCGACTCAAAGTTGAAATAGAGGCAAACTTCCCAAGCTCCCCCGGGAGATTCGCTCGCCTCTGGCGAGATTATTTTTTCTTACGGGTTAAGTGATTGATAAGAAGGGGCTTGACAAGGATTGATTTTTAAGATATACTTTTTTGTAAAATAATTGCCTAAGAGAATTAGGTGTTTTCAAAAAAGGAGGCGTCGATTCTTATGGAAGACAAATTTTCACTACCCGCAAATTCTTGGGACAAAAATAGACAGATACTTCAAGGGTTTTGGAAGTGTTGGATAAGATTATCCGCCAGTGACAAGGATGAAAAAAGCGTAAGCTTGGATGATATAGCCCAGACAAGTGGGATCAATAGAACCCTTGTTAGTGCCAATAATGCTTTTCTCAGATCGATAGGTGTGATTGCAGGTAGAAAAACTTTTAAACTAACTGAACTAGGACAAAGACTAGCAAAAGCAATCGATTTCGACGTGGAAGAGGATATTAAAAAAACAATCTCAGAAATAGTCAAACAATCTGATTTCTTGACTAAAATTACTGATGCAGTAAGGATACGTAAATCAATGACATCCGATGCTCTCAAAAATCATATTGCGCTGACCGCAGGTTTGGCCAAAACCGATCAAACAATGCAGGGTGCCAAGGCAATAATTGATTTTCTTCTAGAGGGTAATTTGCTTGAAACTGACGGTGAAAACTTCTTTGAACCTGGGGCTGTTTCTAAAACCACTGAGAAGAAAACCGAACCTGATTTCGGTGGTTTCTTTAGAGACATCGGGTATACTAAGCCTGTAGTTGAGATTCAAAATCCTAAGACAGTTGCCACGCTTCAAATCAAATTAAACCTTACGGCCAACGACTTAAAGGAAAACCCGAAAGAATTGGTAAAAGCCATCAGGGAATTTCTAGAGGAATTAAATAAGCCGCAAGCAGAAGCTACACCTGATAAAGACCAAAAGTAATGAGATACAGAATCCCAGCGGTTACAGCTGAGCAGATTGTTTTAACCGCCATTGGAGCTTATTATTTTCAGAATTTAACCTTAAAGAAGCTAGAAAAATGGCTAGGTTTATCAAGTTCGCGTGCGAAAAATGCCACAAAAGGAGCAAGTGAACTCAATTTTATAACAGAGATTAAAAAAAACGAATTCACTGAGTACAAACCAGTCCTTCCTCTTTGTAAGTACCTCGCATTAGCTAAAGCAGAGGAACGGCCAGTAATATTCAGGCAGCAGCTTTTAGAATATGACCCATTCCTTTTTTTCAAGGAAAGACTTCTATTAGAAAACAACCAGACAACTGCTGCAACCCAGACCAAAAACAGATATAATATTGCAGCTGACTGGAATATAATACAAGGGAGCCTTTCTGACTGGGGAACTTACGCAGGCATATTCGCTAGTTCCTCAGGTGGTAGAATTGAAATTGAAGAAAGAAATTGGAACACGGCCAAAATCTGGGAAGAGATAATAAAAAGATCGGGTGAAGCACGTACATACATTATTCAAAGAATCGGGTCCGAAGCAGCTGACAAAATAGAGAGAGAAGACCTCGAAAGACTAACGACACTTTTAGGGGAGTATATGGACCTATGTAAACCACCAAAGGATTTGACTATCTGTCTTGCTGGCGTTGCAGATACTATCTTTACCAAGCTTGCAAAAGTAATAAAACCCGAAATTGATTTGAGTGGTTGTTTGGGTATCATTCAGTTGTTTGAAAAATTTAAAGGTGATGGGTTGATTGCAAATAAGCATCTTGGTTTCGGACACTTACTCGGTCAATTAAGGAATGCCGTTGACCATGATGTTGATCGTACTACAAGGGAAGCGGAATGGGAAATAGATATGGATACAAGCAGATATGCTTTCGAAATGATGCTTAGTGCCATTCGTAGTGTAGTAGCTTTTTCCAAAAGTCCCCCACAATATATACTATAGAAATTCGTAAGGTTGTTCTTTAAGTCGCCCCATCCGTCATTGCGAAGCTCGAAGAGCTGTGGCTCCGGAGGGTGAGCGAAGAGAACCATCCCATAGCACAAAGCTAAAAACGCATGGATTACCGCCATGTGTTGTAAAATAGTGCTATGAGATCGCCATGTCCTAAATCCCTTCGGGCTTTAGTCCTCGCGAAGACCCCGCCCCCTTCACCCCCTCCATCAAGGAGGGGGAAAGCGTTCGTTTTCCGCGACGCCTTTTATCAAGCGTGGCTTTGTTCCATCAATCCTGGCTTCAATCGCTCTGCCGAATGCATGCGCTTCCAGCGCTCGTCTGTGCTTCGAGCGCTCGTTCGGCCAATGCCAGCCCTGGTGGCTATTTGTCCATCTTTTGACCATCTTTTGACCATGATTTGACCAGCTTTTGACCATCTTTTGACCAGTTTCTGTCCTGGATTCCTGACCGCGTTTCTTTAATGCTGATTACGATTTTTAACACGTATCTCTAATCCTGACCTGACGGGATGAATGAATCCTGACCGCAATCGTAGCACGAATTTTCAAAAATTTAGAGCCAGCTTTTTTTGAGATAGAACCAGAGACGGCAGTCTTGCTTACCGCTCTAACACGAATCTAAAAAGGGTCTTATGGAACCGGGGTCCCCAAAGAAACCGACAAGCGATTTCTTTGGGGTATCGTCATGCGTTGCACTTAGGACAGTCGCCCGCGTACTCCGAAGAGACCGTAATCATCCTGCTCATTTCAGAACCGCTTGACATTGCGTTACTTATGCGGTTAGCCGCGGTCTGAGGTTCGCGGTTCACTGAACCGATATTGAGAACCTGCGCCTCCTTGGAGCCGTCGCGGTACACGGTTACGCCCTTGCATCCAAGCTTGTATGCCAGCATGTAGACATCGGCCACATCCATAGGAGTTGCGTGGTTTGCAAGATTCACGGTTTTTGAAACGGCGTTATCGGTATGCCTCTGGAACGCGGCTTGCATCTTAACGTGCCACGAAGGGTTAATGTCGTGTGCGGTCACGAAGATGCGCTTAACGGCATCCGGTATTTTGTGGATTTTTGCAAGTGTACCCTGTTTGGCGATTTCCTTCATTAGTCCTTCGTTGTAGAAGCTCATATCGTGCGCAAGCTTCTCAAATATTGGATTTACTTCAAGAAGCTCGGTGTTGTCCATCACGTTGCGGATATATGAGATTGCGAATATGGGTTCTATGCCCGACGAGCAGTTCGCGATTATGGAGATTGTGCCTGTGGGCGCTATTGTAGTGACGGTCGCATTGCGGCGCGCCGGTTCGGCCTTGCGGGCAAAAGTCGAGCCGGGGAATGAGGGAAACGCGCCGCGGGTTTTTGCAAGCTCCTGGGACGCCTTTACGGCCTCCTCCTGGACGAACTGCATTATTTTTTCTGCAAGCTGGAGCGCTTCTTCGGAGTCGTAAGGAATGCCTAGAGAGAGCAGCATATCGGCCCATCCCATTACGCCGAGGCCGATCTTGCGGTTGCGGCGCACCATCTCTTCGATTGCTGGAAGAGGGTAGCGTCCCGCGTCAATGACGTTATCGAGGAAGTGGACTGCCGTATGCACGATTCTTGCAAGCGCGGGCCAGTCGACTTCGTGGTCGCGGATGGCTTTGGATAGGTTGATGGAGCCAAGGTTGCAGGCTTCGTAAGGCAGAAGAGGCTGCTCGCCGCAGGGATTGGTGGCTTCTATTTCTCCGATTTCGGGTGTCGGGTTGTCTGCGTTTATGCGGTCGAGGAAGATGATTCCGGGATCGCCCGTGCGCCAGGCCATCGTAACCATAAGGTTGAATACGTCCTTTGCCCTCAGACGTCCGACTTCCTTGCCGCTGCGGGGATTAAAAAGGCTGTAGTTTGAATCCTCAAGAACCGCGCGCATGAACTCCTCGGTGACGCCCACCGAGATGTTGAAGTTCGTCAGCACGCCCTCCGATTCCTTGCAGGTGATGAACTCGAGGATGTCGGGGTGGTCGACGCGCAGAATGCCCATATTGGCGCCCCTTCTGCGGCCGCCCTGCTTTATAACGTCGGTTGCGACGTCGAAGACACGCATGAATGAAAGAGGGCCGGAGGCTATGCCGCCCGTCGAACGGACCATATCGTTCTGCGGACGCAGACGCGAGAAGCTGAACCCGGTTCCGCCGCCCGTCTTGTGGATTATGGCCGCGTGCTTGACGGATTCGAATATCTTGTCCATCTCATCCTCGACTGGAAGAACAAAGCAGGCCGCCAGCTGACCAAGCTCGGTTCCGGCGTTCATTAGCGTAGGCGAGTTCGGCATGAACTCGAAGGAGGTCATAAGGTTGTAGAACTTCTCTTCTGTTGCAGCAATATCGCCGCCGTAGCGTTCGTCCGGCTCTGCTATCGCTTTCGCCACGCGGTGAAAAAGCTGCGTCGGGGTTTCGCGAACCTTGCCTTCCTCGTCCTTAAGGAGGTAGCGGCGTTCAAGAACCTTGAGCGCGTTGAGGGAGAGTTTCAGGTCATCCTGAATGCCAACGTAAAATTGCTTTGCCTCGCGCAGTTCAGCACGTTTTCTGCGGTATAGGATGTAGGCTTTGGCGGTTTTGGCATGTCCAGAGCGGATGAGTACCGTCTCCACGATGTCCTGAACTTCTTCAACCGACGGGATTGCCTGCCCGTTGCGCCTCTTCTCTATCTCCTCCATCACTTTACGTGCAAGCAACTCTGCCTGCTCTTTATTCTCGCCGCCTACTGACTGGGCGGCTTTGAATATGGCGCTCGTTATTTTCTCTATGTCGAAATCGACAATTCTGCCGTCTCTTTTTTTAATCTTAGCCGGACTGTTTTTTTGCATTTTCTGGCCTCCTTCGACCGAGTTTAATCCTTTCAAGAAGCTTGTCAAGCACTCTGTTTTTGAATTGAATGCTGACACATAACTTTAATATATCAAGGTATTTAGACGAGGGAGCTAACTTCTTTCTCAAGTTAAAGATATCCTACTGGATATATAGAATAACTATCCACACCCATGTGGATGACGTGTTGATAACTTTGTGGATAATTCTAAGTCGCTTTATTGTCGAGCGATTAATTCGCGATACCATGTACGACCCTAAAATATCCACAAACACGGCGCATTATCCAGGAGAAGAATGCCCGTTGCAATGCCGACGGACTTGACAACGCTGTAATCAAAGGTATACTCTATGGTAGTCAGAACCTAGGAGTATCTTATGTCAAGAATCTACAAGGCGATTGTTATGTGCGCAATGGCAGGAATCGCATTCGTTGTCCCCGCGGTTTACGCGGAGGATGGAAAAGCCGTTATCATAGAAAAGCCTGCTCCGGCGACGCTTGCCGAAGGCGCAGCCGTAACAACCAAAATTGTACCCGACATGCTGGTCGCTTCCATCCGCTACAAAGGCAAGTACGAGGAGATTGGCAAGTATATAGGCATGCTTATGCCGGTCGCCGGTCCTTACATCGAAGGACCCATGTTTTCCCTTTACCACGACGAGGGCTCTGGCGAGATTCACGATATTGAAGTATGCGTGCCCGTAAAGGATTCCGTGAAGGCCGAAGGCGTAACAACCCAGATTCTCAAGGCCGGAACCATGCTTTCGATGATTCACACCGGGTCTTACGAAAAGCTGCACGAAGCCTGGGGAAAGCTCTTCAAGTATATCGAGGCTGAAAAGCTCAATATCGGCATGCCTGTCCGCGAAATTTACATCTCATGGGACGAGAAGGACCCCTCAAAGAACATCACAGAACTGCAGGTGCCGCTCGCAGAGAAAAAAGAAGATTGATTTCCATCCATGTTCAGAAGCGGTGGGCCTGACTATAGTCAGGCCCATAAATTTTTTTACCCCGTCTTAATCGGGCCCGACAGAATTTTTTAGAGTACATTAAGGAGAAGATCGCAGAACTTCATTTGGAGGACGGGTCTTAATCCGTACTTCAGCCGAAGCACATTCTTATGGTTCGTCCTCACGGGTCCCCAAAGAAATACGAAGCATTTCTTTGGGGCAAAGGTATTGACAAAGACGTAAACTCAAGTATCCTTCTCTCGTGGTCGGAACAGCGAAAAAAGGAGGATGGTTTGCCGCCATCTAAGAACCTCGAAGGAAATTTGTTGCAACCCAAGGAGGTCTTGCATGAACTGGTGGTTCGAGGATAAGCTCAAAAAGTGGGCATATTATATAGGACGAAACACGAAACCGGAAGTAAAGGAACAGGTGATGGAGGGATACAGCGACTTATTCTTGCCCCAAAAAGTCGCCGAGCGACTTCCCGGGGACCCATCCTCCCCCATGCCTGACGAAAAGGAAATCGGACTTCCTCAGATTGCGGAATGGATGAAGAAGGCTGTGGCAAGGATGGATGCGTTGGTGGACGAGGACACGCGCGTGGACATAATGACTAGCCTTTGCTGCGAGTTCCCTGCGTGGAGGATAGAGGAGTTCCGCGAGTTCTACGAGTCGGCAGCGGACAAGTTGAAAGCGGTGGACGATATACTCGCAAGGATGGAGGCTGACGGAACCACTTACGGCCCTACGAAGCGCGAGGGCTCCGCGATTGTGACTACAAAGGTTCCTTTCGACGCGGAAGGATTCAGGAACGCGCGGACGCCGGAGGAGCGCCGTAATGCATGCTGCCACTGCACATTCGTCAAGGCGATGAAAGGAGAGATATCGCCCTCATTCTGCTACTGCGGCATAGGCTGGGACCGCATGTTGTGGGAGGGAATTCTCGGCAAGCGAGTGAAGGTCCGCGTGCTAGAGTCCATAGTTCAGGGAGACGAACGGTGCATGTTCCGGATGGAGCTACCCCAGGAGATTGGGCTTTGATTTCTTCAATCAGTAAGGCAAGACCACCTTTTCTCGTCCGTCCGAGAAACCTGGTCTTTGTGAAAGGAGCATTTTATGGATTGGTTGGAAGAAAAAATAGAGAAGTGGAGCAGGGGGATTGAGAAGTATTCGAACAAGGAAACGGCCGAACGGGTGATGCAAGGGTCTGGAGCTTTGAGAGAGATGGATTCTTCAAGCCGCGCCCATTGGTTTGCAGAGTCTTTAAGGAAGCTCGAGGCTGAAATAAACGACATGGAGACGCGGCAGGAGATACTGACCGCCTGCTCGTGCACGTTCACGGACGAGTTCGGCCCGGACTCCCTCCTCCCCTATCGAAAGATCTTCGAGGAGACGGGCGACGTCCGGATGGTTCTTGAGGCGATGCAGAAGGACCGCTCGAGGTTCGCGACATCCGAACTCAAGGGAAACGTCATACACGAGAAGCGGGCGCCCCGCGATCCTGAGGCCTACGCTAAGGCTGGGACAGCCGAGGAGCGCCGGCTTGCCGCGTGCTTCTGCCCCCTGGCGAGAGCGGGTCAGGTGCCTTTCCCGGAGCCCTACTGCTACTGCAGCGCAGGATGGTTCAAGGGAATATGGGAGGGAATTATTGGCAGCCCTGTGAGAGTTGAGGTAACGAAATCGCTGCTAAGGGGCGACGAGACCTGCGAGTTCGAGATACATCTACCCCAGGAAATTCCGCAGTAATTTCTTGGGGACCCCGACTGAAAGAACCTGCAATATTCATCGGGGTCATTAAAAGAACGCTTTCGGCGTTCTTTCGGTTTTTTGTGTTTGACGTCTAACACGTCCGGCGTATAATAACGGGGATGATGTACATGAGGATCAAGGGTCATCCCGAAACACTAAAGCCTGAAACGTAGCGCAGTTCCCGACAACCATGAAACTGAAGGGTCTTGAAGCATTCCGAAGCACGTCAAGAGACGTAAAGCTCCTCATCGCGGGAAGCTTCTTCATGGGCTTCGGGTTCACGGGCTTCGGTTTGATTCTGAACGTCTATCTCAAGAAGCTGGGATTCGGCGAAGCCGACATAGGCTCATGGCTCTCGTACAAAACCTGGGCGACCATGGCAATGACTATCCCGGCCGCGTTCCTCATCCGCAGGCTCAACCTCAAGCTCATCATGTTTGTATCGATGGTTTTCGTGACGCTAGGGTCCGTCGTGATAATACTCTGGCCCGAGTTTATCTACATCGCGCTCGGGATGATTGTCACCGGTGTGTTCGGCGCATTCTCAGGAGTAATAGGCGGACCGATGATAATGAAGGGGTCTACAGACGAGGCCAGGCCCTACCTCTTCAGCATCAACTCGGCCATAGGCTTCGTTTCCGGGATTCTGGGCAATCTCCTGGCCGGCTCGCTTCCCGATATCCTCAAGCATTGGAAAATCCCAGAGCTCGACGGCTACGAGATTTCGCTCCTCGTGCACGTCGCAATCGCCTTCATCGCGGTCGTGCCGTTTTTGATGATCAAAACAGAGCGGGTCGTGGAAAATCAGGGAGCACACTTCTTTCACATAAAGACGCCGATATCGAGAATCCTTTTATTATCGACCCCGCACATACTCGTGGGACTGGGCGCAGGGCTCTCGATACCGTTCCTGAACCTCTACTTCACCGACCGCTTCAATATGTCTTCGACGGATCTCGGAATCCTCTTTTCGGTGTCGCAGGTGGTGATGATAGCGGGAACCCTTGCGGCTCCTTACCTTGCCGAACGCTGGGGAAACATCAAGACCGTTATCGTGTTCCAGCTCCTGTCCGTGCCCTTCCTTTACCTCTTATCGCTCATGCTGAACGTGTGGGTATCGATTGTGGCGTTCCTCGTGCGCTCGACACTCATGAACATGGCGCAGCCCTTAGTGACGAACTTCTCCCTGCGAATGACGGAGGAGCAGGACCACCCCCTCATGTCCGGCGTCATGACCGTTGCATGGCTTGCATCGTGGGGCATAAGCGCGAACCTTGGCGGCTGGCTCATCCAGCACATCGGGTACTTTCTGCCCTTTAATCTGACCGTTGCCGCATACATCCTCTCATCGGCCGTGTACTTCTTCGTCTTATTGCCAATGGAACGCAAGTCTACCAGCAAAGCTAACTCATAACACGTACCCTGCAGACATCCCTATAATTACCTGGGCTTTCAGCCCTTCCAAAGGGCATAATACATTCCTGACTACGTGTAAAGTTTTTTGGCGTAAAAAGACTTGACATGCGGTTTTTTTTTTTTCTATAATCATGTTGCCGAGGGCAAGACAGGAACACAGGATTCCTGAAAAATCATTGTAAAATAAACAAAGGAGAAACAATGGGCAGGAATAAAGCCCTCATCCTTGCCGCAGTAGTGATAGCGGCGCTTGCGGCGGCAACAACGGCTCAGGCCTACTATGAGACATGGGACGGCTGGTTCCATGAGGGAACTCTTTACTATAACGGAAACGCCTACACCAGGGACTA
>JAAYVC010000112.1 GCA_012517375.1 bacterium
AGTGGCTACGCACCTGAAAGGGACAACAAGACTGTCAAAGTTGTATCCGGCGTTGTACTCGGCATCAGCCAAAAGATCGGTCAACAGAATCTCAACGTTCTGTAAAGATACAACGCCTGAAGGCATTCGCGGTAGGAACCATCGGTGGGTGACTTCAACAAGGTTGCGCCTGCCCTCTTCTCTTCGTGCGAGCGTCATTCGATTCTGGGGAATCCTGTCGGAAAAAAGAGAGCTCCACTCGACGGTAGTCAATATTGAATCCATTTGCTTTCCCGAATATCCTGCGGCGTACATGCCGGCAACAATCGATCCCATACTCGTTCCTGAGATATACGAAATCGGGATTCCCTCCTCCTCCAGAACCTCAATCACTCCGACGTGCGCTAGACCTAGTGCTGCCCCACCCGAAAGCGCAAGACCAATTGTCCATGGTTCGCGAAGCGTATCCTTTGCGATCTCTGATTGCCTATTTTTTTGTGGAGTCTCTGTCGCTGTTATGAGACTACTGACAATTATCAAAAAAAATAAAATCGATGCGCCCTTCATTCTTCATTATACACTGTAGTTATAACACTGCAAGAGTATCAGCTCCACAAAAATAAAAAAATATTTTTGTGGGGCACGTGACCTTTAGGTTTTTGATGTTTTTGTTAAGTTACCCAGGCTCCCAGATTTCCCGTAAGGTTCTTCTTTCGTGCAGATTAATCCTTATCAGATACGTACTCGGGTGCGAGTTCATGTTCTGGAGTTCTCTCCCCCTCAAAAACCCATCGGGTGGGTTTGCGGAGTACAGGCGGTCTGTAGGCGGGAGCGCGGTAGCGTATATCGGTATGCTTAGCTCGATGCAGGGGATGTATTATCGCTTTTTGCGGACAGAAGCTGACGCATCGCTCGCACATAAGGCAGCGGTTTCGGAACTGGGGCCATGTCAGGGAGCCGTAAATGTTAGCCTCGGGGCAAATCTTTTCGCAGAGGCCGCATGATGTGCAGTCTGGCGTAATCCTTAAGTTGCGGGAAGCAAGATAGCCGTCGAGAAGGTCAAAAGCCATGCCGGAAACCTGGGAAAGAGATATATAGAGCGGCGTGTTATGCTCAATCTCGCCTCGACCTGAAAGTATCTCCTCAACGAATCTCGGCGCCCGCGCCTTCATGCGTTCTATCTTTGAAATCGTCGATGGGTCGCGCGCGTCCTCCGGGCCGAAGTAAATGGTTTCATTATTAGCTGTTATAAAAGGTCTTGCAGCGATAACATTGTAGCCCAGACGCTTCAGATATCTTCCGGCAAGGGCCTCTGAACCGAGCGACTCATCCTGCATTGTTGAAAAGATGAAGGCCTTTTTTCCATTCACTTTAGGGAACTTTCTTAAAAACCTGCGAACATTTGAGGGAAAGCACCAGGCGTATATAGGAAAGCCCAGACCTACAATGCCGTATCGTGAGATGTCCAGTTGTGCAGAGGCCTGTTCAATAGCCTCTAGATTGGTTTCGACTCCTCTCCTTTCCATTTCCCGCGCTATCTCCTCGGCCATTAGCCATGTGTTGCCGGTGCCTGTGAAGTAGAATATCACGGTTCTATCAAAATCTTTCATGATGGATTTACTCTTAGGGAGAGATAAGAGAAAAATATGACCAGGATGAAAAAAAGTATATAGACTATGCCAATCCAGGGCCTCCAGATGATCCTGTGCACTTTGGCATTGTAGGTCTCTTCGATCTTATCCAGCTTAAAAAGCGCAGCATCCATAAGCCCCTTTTTCCCATAGGGCAGCATTGTCCAGATGTAGCCGAGTGCAAAAGGTATCATCGCTAAACCGGCGTAAAGTATGGTTCGAGCGTAAGTGCCTTTTAGCGGGCAGACGGAAGAACCGAATCGAAGCGTAAACGACTGAATGAGTAAAGCAATAAGGAGAAAAAAAAGAATGTCGACCGTTCTTGACCAGTATGCCTTAACTCCTTTTGCTTCCAGTTTGATAAGCTCCTCGTCACTGAGACCTATCTTGGAGTAACCTTTAAGTGTAATCCGCAGATTAAACAAGCCAAGGCAGAAGACGAAAACGATCAGTGCAGCACCCGGAATATACTCAATCAGCATGATATATTATACTAATCATTTCGAGTCGTTCAATACGTCGCCTTTCTAAGTAAAGGCGGTCTGAACCCTGGCGCTTTGTATTGAGGTCTCCACCTGCTGAAGAGGAAGTGAATTGAGTTTTGGGGACAAAGATTCAGGCATCGTTCGCAGAAAATGCAGCGCGTCCCGAATCGCGGCTTTCTTAGAGATTTCTTGATGTTACCGACCGGGCAGATTCGCTCGCACAGACCGCATCCATTACATCGTCTGTCGGCCTTTAGAAACCAGAAGGGGGTGGCAAAAGCGTGAAAAGGAACAAGCTTGCGGAACGCAAGACCGGTTATTGCAGCTGTAAGCTTCCATCCAGTGGTGTTTTTTATAGTCTCCGCCTTACCGTCAAGCAAATCGTCCACCCAGTCACTTAGATCATCAAGCATCTTATCCAGCGAAGATTTCGTTTCCGGGGCATCTGGAGCAACCGATCCGGTCAGTATTGCATCATTATTTGCAGCCACGAAAGGTTTTGCCCCAATCACCCTGTATCCTCTGTTCCGCAGCAGCAGGGCGGCAAGGGCCTCGGAGCCGAATGTGCCGCCGCCCATCGTGGCAAAAACGAACGCTTTTCTGCCTTTACCATGCGGAAGTTTTTTGATGAAACCATACACATACCCAGGTATGCTGAAAAGGAATATCGGATAACCTATTCCTATCATCGAATACGGGGCAAGGTCCACTTCGCCTCTTATCTTCTCGATTGACCTAAGATCGCATAGAATGTTATCTTTAAAAAGCCGAGACCTTATTCTTTCAGCGGCGAGCCAGGTGTTGCCTGTGGCTGAGAAGTACATCAGCAGCGCTTTTTTCATAAGGCTATTCCTTTGATTTTAATCCCTAGACTAATAAGCATATAAACTCTTTAATCCATTGCAACATTACCTAAGTCAAAAGGGAACTTGCGTTGAGCTAGCTTTGCGAGAGCTTGAAGAAGGAGCGGATGAGTCTTGTAACCTCAGAACCGCTTCTCGCCCTTATCTCGCCGTTTACGCCCCTTATCTCCATCCGGCTGCCCCATGTATCAAGAACAATGCAGCATGATGCAGGAACCTTGACATAAAATGCAACCTCCTGGGTCAAGTAAGTCAAAGGCTGCAGCATCCATCCAAGCGTACCTCCGGGTTCAAGCCTGACGTGAATCTTATCTCCATCCTGTGCTGTCTTCACAGTGTATAGGTCACCTTTTGGCAGTTCGGCTTCGAGAATGATCGATGAAGAGTCATGGGTCTCAATAACTACTCTCGCAGGACCTACTTCCATAGTAAGCCTAGGTTCTTGATAAACATGGAAGATCTTTACAAGTCTATCTTGAGCATTCGACGCGGAAACAATAATCAACACTGCAAGAAATAATTTCAGCTTCATCAATCCTCCAAGTTGGGCTGATAAGAACAAAGACGAGGACGCGAGTCAATATGTTTCCGATTCATTCTTGTGGGATACCCTCATCGTTAAGGTCGGAATCCTCCGTCTCGATAGCATCCAGTCCTTTCTCAATCTTTATTGAACCTGTACGTGAACGGAGTCTCAAAACGGTGTTCTTTTCACCTATCCCGGCTATCAAGTAATGCTCGCCCTTTCTCAAGTTCCCAGGTTCAGGACGTATAGACACTCCGCCCAGACTGGTCTCGGCGTCTATCTCGATGTCTTTTTGCTCATCAAGGGTTACATTTATCTGACCTACCGATGTGGTAAGATAGTTATCCTTGCCTTCGGTTATGGTTCCGGAAAAATCGATAGAGCCAACCTCGGACTGCACCTTGAAGCTGCCCTTGCTATCCACGATTTTAATCGAACCGGCATCCGTCTCAGCGTGAAAGCTGCCTCTGGAATCATAAATCCTTACAGAACCTGCAGATGTCTGAGCGTCGAGCGCGCCGTCAAGATTAAAAACCTGGACTGCACCGCTTGAGGCAGTCGCTCGAACATCCCCTTTAAGGCTGTCGGCAATAATCGAGCCTGCCGAGGTCGCAAGCGCAATATTGCCCTCAATTCCCTTGACGTCAATGCCGCCAGCGGAAGCCTTAATATCAAGATTTGATGCAGATGGTACTTCAATCCTTACTTTGACCTCTTTGTCGGCAACTACATCTATAGGATAAAGCAGCCAGCTTAAGACCTCGTCCTTGTGCTTTACCCTAATGCGAACCTCGTTTGCGTTCTGGGCGCTTGAAAGTGTGTAGCGTTCTCTTTTTGGAAGCTCTACATAAACAACAATTTGACCCGATGTTCCCGGTCTAACCTCCACGTTTCCCGCATCGACATCGAGAATAAGTTTAGGGTTTTCGCCGACCGCAAACTCTTTTTTTACTCTTTCGGACGCCTGAATGGTCGATATCGACGCAAATAATATAATGAAAAACAAGAACTTAGATTTCATGAATCCTCCATGGTTAGATAAGAAAGAAGACGAAACCCCTGTAAGTTTTGTTTCCTGAATTCATATTCTCTGTGGGGCAAGAGAATATTCAAGTCCAGGAGATTTTCCAGCGGCAGGCGGACGCTCCCTCGCCCGCGCACTCGACTTCCTTGACCTCGACCGACTTGCCTCCTGAAAAGCTTGTAAGTTCCCTGACTGCTCCAGTTGCCATAAGACAGTTGAGCTTGCCGTTGTAGAAGCCCGAAAGCACGATTTCGCAGCTCCTGCTCTCGAGTTTCTCGTAAGTAACGGTCCCCTGATCGACATGCTGGGACCACAGCTTAGTCGAGCGCTTTATGAGCTGGTCGGGTGTCGCAAAAAGCACGAGAAACCGCAGGATACCTTTCACGTCCTCACGTGTTTGAATGGCGCCTATCTCGAGTATTGCATTCTCGTCTTCGCCCGACATCGCGAAAACCACCTCCAGCAGCGCCTTTGTGTGCGATACCGGATACCAGCCGTGCGGAGTTGCATTCATATAAGTATCATTAATCGGTGCAGATATGCGGGAAAGCAGCTCCTTCTCGCCTTCTCTACCGAACCTACCCTGCACGAACTTGCGGATTGCTACAAAAGAAGAACCTCTTTCGAGAATATCTTTTTTTGCCATGTCTAATATTAACTGGGATGCAGAGATTGTCAATAAATGAAAGTTATTCTGCACTTAGAACCGCGAGCCGTCAATACTGAATTGCCGGAAAGATTGTCGATAAAAACGGTCCTCAATCAGTGGAAAAACCAGGTCAGGAATCATCTAAAGGTATTGGGTCAAGAATCACAGTCAGGATTCAAGATTCGTAGTCAGGAATCGCCTAACTCCTTCAAGTCAGGATTAAATGAGTCGAGTCAAAAATCGTATCAGGATTAAAGAAAAGCAGTCCAGAATCATGGTCAAAAGCTGGACAGAAGATGGACAAAAGATCCCCAAAAGCCCCCCCAAAAGATGGACAAAACGTGGACAAAAGATGTACAAATTAGCGGCTTCAATGAGTCAGAATTAATGGAATCAGCCCCGGTTTCGAGTTCATTTACGGGGTCCCCGCGAAGCTGCGCAGCAGATTTGTGGGGTAGAAAAACCACTCCAAAATAATACCCGATGTTTTATTTTGGGGACCCCGACGACTTTTATTAAAAGTCGTTCAGAAGTTTGCCTTCAAATTAAAGATGTAACGGCAAACTTCAAACCGTCCCCTGGACGGTCGGTCAGGATTCGAGGTCGGTGTTCAGGATTGAAGGAATGCGTCAGAAGCCTCCCTCTACCGTCGTTTCACTCCGACCTCTCCCGTGGGGGATTTTTTCCTCCTCCTTGATGGGAAGGGGGGAGGAGGTAGTCATTGCGAGTGTCGCTTCGAGCGACCGAAGCAATCGCCCAAATCAAAGCAGTCTTTTTCGCGCTTGACAAAAAGTTTGTTTCTGGTAGGGTATGGTGTGAAAGAGCGGCAAAGAGTATTTGAAGGTCTGGTGTGGCTGGGAATAGGCATAGTAGCAGGTGGATGAATAGCAATTCTTCTCGCAGGGGTTAATCCTACGCCGGACAATGCTCGATCTCTTTTAAGCGCTTTGCCACAGGTGCTTGGGACGGTTTTCGTTTTGACTGTAGCGATAATGCAAGCCGTAGGCGGTTCGGAGGGAATGCCTCTAAATAGGTTATTCAAACAGCCTGAATTCTGGACAGCCGCGGTTGTTTCATTGCTTGGAATCTCCGCACCTCTGGTGATTCTATACTCAGGAAAATTCTGTTGGAGCACAGCCGTATGCCTGGGTTGGGGTGTAGGAAATCTCCTTGTTATCGGCTGGTTCGTTTGGAGGGTCGGTTCTTTGCAAATCGTAACGAAGCAACTGGAACGCGAAAATTACCTAGAAAAACACTATGTCAGATATTGTTGTTGATTTTTAGTATGTTTTGTAGACCTAAAGGACTTCCAACTGAAATTCAAAAAGATCTCATTGAGCAATTTTCGGTAATAACAAATCTATTGGGAATCACTAGGCAGAGCTTTATTGCCGAATATGGAGTATGTCTCTCGGAATCAAAATACGCTTTTGCAGGCCACAATCCACAGTTTGAATGGGAGCAACTGCAAAAATTCAAGAAAAGTTTTTTATCTTCGTAGGGGCCGACTTTTAAGTCGGCCCGCAGTTCGGGCTAACCTGAAGGTCAGATCCTACGAAGAAAAGACAAGGGGCAAGCCCCTTGTCTCAAAATCTATAGATCACGCAAACGGTTATTGCATGTAGAACCCGAGAGTCAACGTCATGGTGTTCAGCCAGTTGTCGGTGAAGCCGTCGCCTCGGTCCGCGGGCGTCTCGTCCGTGCCACGCGCGCCGCCGCCAAGGTATCTCAGATTGACGAACCCGTCAAGCGATTCGTTGAGCCTGAATCCGTATCTGCCTGAGACGTCGAATATCGCTCCCATGAAGTCGTTGGCAGAACCAGTAATGTAGCGTCCGTCTGCATAAAAGCCGTCAGCCTCAGCGCCTAACCAGGCGCCGTTTTTGAAATGCTGCGCCCAGCGGAACTTGAATATAGGAACCGGACCTATGTTCTGCGTAGTCCTGAATAACGTGCCGTCTTTCGAGGCAAAGCTTATAGTCGCGTTGCGGATCTGCAGGCTTATGCCAGCGGCTAGCTCGTTTTGAGGATCCTTGTTGAAATCGAAAAGATAGCTGATGCGGTAGAAATCGAAGCCGTAGCGGAACTCCATGGGTGTTTCAGCCGGAAATAGCAAGCTGTCCACAACAAGATCCTCGCTCAAAAGATCCTCTGTCCTTACATCCAGCGGCTGGTAGAGGAATACAAGCCCGTGGCGCGGTCCTAGGTGCATCTCAGCGGTCAATCTGTTAAAGAACAGAAGATTCGCCTGGCCGCCGTCCTTAACGTAGTCGAATACGGTGCCGTTCGAGCCGAGCTGTATGCGGTGCGAGAGCACGCCCAGAAAACCTGTCTCGAAGCCAGCGCGGAACTGGTAAGGATTATCGGGGTTGTTGAGCCAGGTGGCGCTTGCCGGTCGCGGCGCAATCAAGATGCCCGCAATCAGCGCAATGAGTATGCAGAGTGTTTTTTTTGACTTTTTGATATTCATGCTTTTTCCTCCTCGGAAAGTTTTAAATATGATACAATTATAGTAGGAATTAAGCTGTCGTCAAGGTGAAAACTTTCCACTCCGCAAAAGCGCTCCGTATTTTGGATGGGCGCGACCTATTCCTTGTATCTATCCAGGGGCTTGTTCAGCTCCTCCGTACCGGGAATCACGAAGCGGCCCGAGCGAATAACGTCCACCTTTGTTCCGTCCGCAGAAACCGCGGTAATGAAATCGAGCGAATCGTAGGGCAGGGTTATATCCGTGTGCTTGTTCGTGTACGCCTTCTGGAAGTCCTGTTTCCTTAGTGCCGAGCGCTCGTTCTCCCTTGCGGCAATCTCTCTGCCGTCGGGATTGAATACGGCTCTGTCTTCCTCGTGCGAAAAGCAGGTATCTCCTATCGCGAAGTGTGGTCCCATCTTCTCGATAATCAGCACGGGCAGGAGGTGGGTTATCTTGTATTTTCGTGCGACTACGTACGCAAGGGTGTTTGTGCCTATTGCGAACTCGCCCACAGGAAGGGTATCGTGAGGGTCAAACAGATTCTCCTTCATGAATTTCATGTTCTCTTCCTCGGACTCAAAGTTGCGGCACGTGTAGCCGGTAACGTAGCCGTCCTTGAACGTCATCTCGAGATCGGCGTAGCGCAAACCCGAAAGAAACGCCTCCTCGACGTGAAGGACTCCCGATGTACCCTCAAGCTGAGGGGAGGTGAATACCTCGCCGACCGGTATGTTGATATCGGCGCCGCAGTTGGCGAAGTTCGTCTGTTTAGCCGGATCCGCTAGTCTCTGCATCTTTACCTTGATGTCTGTCCGGTTCGTGCCCTTGCCCTTCACGTGCACGTATTCGGCCCTGTCAAGGGCTTCGATAATCTTCTGCTGCATCCTCTGGTAGCGGGACGATTCTAGCATGTTTATCTCAAGAACATCCTCGAATATGCGCTCGAAATCTTCGCCTATCTGGGGTGCAGGAAACGCAATTATCGAAAAACTCGTTTCGGCCCTTGGCGAGTGCTGCTCCTGCAGCATGAGCATCTGTCCCTGCATTCGCTGGCGAAGCTTTTGCTGCTCGGCTGAGAGAACAAGATTCTCAGGCTTTACTTCCGGTTTGAATGGCGGTTCGCCGAACTTCTCAATGACTATAACGCCGGAGAAGGCGCTGAAGTCCGAGGCGCACAGTGAGAAAGCCTTTTTGTTCTTCTCAATGAAGGCATCGACCCACTCCGAGTCCATATACAAGGCTCGGTCGAAGCGGTGATCGTATGCGTACTGGCGGTTGGCAGGCGTCGAGGAGGGCGGCTCCAGAATCGAATCCAACCCTTGCCCGCGAAGGTCCTTGATAAGCTGCCTGACGAGCCGTTCCTGACCTGCGTTGAAAACTATCTTGACCGTCCGTTTCTTTGATACGTCCTTGCCCGCTAGTTTGAAGCCGTCCAGATAGGCTTGTACCATCAATCGGGACAAAGTCATTATCTTCTCTTCCGGATAAGAGGAGAAGAAGCGGCTGATTCGAACATCCTCATCCGATATGTATGAACCGTAGCGGTAGAGGTAGCAGGGGTCGTCCAGGTTCGCACACTCCACAATATCAGCGTAGAATCGAAAGCGCTTGCCCATCTGTTCCTTAAGTTCGCGCGCCATATCTTCGACCGTCTCTTCTCTCGCAGGGGCCGTTATCATCCGTCTGAGAGTTTCGTAGTCGGGCTTGTTCTTTGCGATGTATGCATAGACCTCAAGGAAGACGCGGTTGTAGCGCTCCATCTCGAATATCTTGTGCTGGGCGGAGTATGTTATGTACTGCCTGTATCTAATATAGAAATATGAAAGAAGCTGACCTAAGCCGTCGCCGAAAACCTTTACAGCGTATTGGGGATTGGCGTAGCTCCTCGAGTAATTTTCAGGCAGAAGCTCCTCGTAGTTCTTCCTCGACGTCTTTGCAAGCATGTCGGGTTTCGTTCCTGCAAAATAGCTCTCTCCCGCCTTCTTCTCGAACTTCGCGTAGCCGATAATGATCCTTGCTATCTTCGCAAGCAGCCTGTAGTACTTGTCCTTAGAGTCCTTTTTCCTGCGGGATTTAATCTTTTCGAGGACCTTCCCAATATCCACCAGACTCTTCTCGTAGCTCTTCATTGCCGCGTCGTTTTCGTTGCGGAAGTATTCTCTTGCGTCAAACATGCTGCCTCCTGACGTTTCAGAGCCTTTCCCTTGGCTGTATAAAAGGCTCACTAACGCAGTTAATTTTTCTCGGCAACCCTGCGATATCTTCATCCGACCGGCTAGTCGTGAAGGATTATACAAGGGGCATCAGATCTGTCAAGGGTTCTGCTTAGAGGATTGTTAAAGCGAGTCCGGTTTGACTATTCCGCATCGGCTCAGGAATTCGCCGAAGGTGATTCCCTTCCCGTACTGGATCTTCTGGTCGTCGTATCTGGGACCAAGCGAGTGCGCGCCGAGAAGTTCCCTGCCAGCCTCCGAGTACGCCACCAGCAAAGGCGTCAATCTCAGGTCGCCGAGCGCAATTGTTTTATCCGGAACGGCTTGGTTGCGGTTCACAAGAATCCTCTTTCCGGGGAGAAAAGGCAGAAAAAGCTTGAGTTCGTCGGGCTTCGGATAACACAATACAATAATCGGTTCCCAGTCCTTTCTTCCGTTAAGGACCTTAAGAGTCGTATCCAGCAAAAGGTCTGCCCTGAAGTCAGCAGGATGGACGAAGATGAACATGCTCTTTTTGTCCCAAGCGCAGAACCGCGCAAGGCTGTCAGGCTCAAAAGCGGAACTGCTGTAAACATGCGCAAATCTGCCCTCGCCTGCGTATAAAGAATCCTGCGCGACGTCCGATTCTGCGTAGCCGTACGGAACAATCGGCTTTCCGCACGTTCTGCAGCTGTCAAACGCAGGCGGTTCCTGGGTTTTTACCTGATTGTCATCGGAAGCCGCTTCAAAATCGAGCCGGAACTCCGATACCCTTAAGAACTCCCTTCCTGTTGAGTCGCGGACAAAAGTCAGGTGATATGGAAATCCAATCCCTGGTTCGCTTAGCTCGATTCTATCAAGAAAGCTCATGGCGTTGACGTTGTACACATCCAGAAAGCTTCGGCGCTTGACCACAAGAAGTGAGTCCTGGAATACGCCTTCTATCCATGCGTTTTCAAATGTCGATTGCCACTGCCTGAAATAGTTTTGGTCGGTGTACGAACGCTGCCTGTCGAGCGCGGGCGCGTCTTTTAAGTATTTATAGCCGGGGGGCGTGGTTCTTATCACGCTCTTCAGCTTGCCCTCAGGCGATATGAAAAAAACCTCAGGACCCAGGGCACTCGTAGCAATAAAGCCGTCCTTGTACGAGGAAACGGACAAGGACGCGTACTCGCCCTTGCCGCTTTTATTGATTTCTGCGATAACGGAGGCCGGGAAGAGATCCTTTATCATCGCCATCCTGTCGGGGTTCAGGGTGTCGAGTATCATAAGCTCCGGAACCCAGTAGCCGGGCAGGATTTCCTTCGAGCCTGCGAGCATTATTTTTTCCCCGCAAAAAGCCATGCAGTCGACGTCCGCCCCCTTGGGTAAGAAACGCCTGCCTAGAGGGCTGCCTTTGCGGTCAAAGCTCTCAATATATCTTCCGCATCCGAGTACGTACAGGATTGAATCGTCAACCATTTCATACTGGGTTGCGCCCACGTCCGTGGTATCTTCTAACTTAACACGGTGGAGGAGCCGCAAGTCGCTCGCGTAAAAGCAAAGCTCATGCGCTTTTGCGTATATGTATCCTTCTCCAAAGGGTATCCAGCTTCCAGGAAGACCCGGAATTACTGAATATATGACTGGCATCTCTACGTAAAGTACACGGGTTTTTTCAAGCCTGAGCATGCTGGCGCTGGCGAACCCTGCTGTCAAAAAAATGATAAGCAAGGCGGGAGTGATTCTCCCGCCTGTATATTTCAATTTTGTTTTATTCATCAAGGTACCGCTTCGGCACGGCCATGAGGATTGTTCCGTCGCCGTCGTTTACAATCGTTCCATCTACTTCTTTTGCGTGGAAGTAGTAGTAATTGTCATCCGTAAAGAACCATCCAAG
>JAAYVC010000113.1 GCA_012517375.1 bacterium
CGGAAGGGTCGAGCGCAGCCACCTCACCGACGATGAGGAGTTCTACTTACCTATGATCCTCTGCTGGAATGATACCGACCAGTTCCTCAAATCGGCTCAGGCTTGGCAGTATGTCTACAACCTCAAAAGACCGCACTTCGGTAAGGGCATGGGCGGACTCTCGCCGCTTGCCAAACTACAATCCCTCGGCTGCAATCACCTCGATGATAACTTCATCCTCTTCCCTGTCATCCTTCTTGATGAACTCAACCCACTTATACCTGGTAACAATCTATTGACCATGGACAAGTAAAAAGGTGAAATAATCTGGCGATTGCTTCGCTCGCTCTAAGCTCCTGCGGAAGAAACTTCCGCCCATGCGCCTTCCAGGCGCTCCACAGCTTCACGGGGTAAAAAAAGCTGGTCAAAAGATGGTCAAAATTTGCGTAAATGAGATCACGTTTGAAAATTAGCATTGACTTATTGGTGATTCGGTAAGAAAAAAAGGAGCAGAAGCTTGACAATGAACAAGAAATAGAGTATAGTAAACAAATAAAACAAGGAGAATAAGGGAAACAAATATGAACAAAAGTCTCTCAACTCAGATAGTGGGAAACTATGAAAGAGTGGTTTTCCGAACAATGAGAGAATATGGGAATTCGAAAACTAATGAATGGGTAAATCGTCTTATTTGGGGTGATAATCTTCCTGTTTTAGAAGCCCTGATTCATGATTCCCAAGTTTTTGGAAAAGTCAGATTAATCTATATTGATCCACCCTTTGCGACCAATCAGACTTTTCGTATCGGGAACGGAGGAAGAACGGCGACGATAAGCTCCAGCGACTACGACGATCATGCATATCATGACAAGATATTGGGAAGAGATTACATTGAGTTCCTTCGAAAACGAGTTGCCTTGTTACGAGAATTGCTTGCGGACGACGGAAGTATATATGTTCATATAGACTGCAAAGTAGGCCATTATGTAAAAGTCATGCTGGATGAAGTTTTCGGCCAGGAAAATTTTATCAATGACATTACACGGATTAAATGTAACCCTAAAAACTTTTCAAGAAAAGGATACGGAAATCTTAAGGATATGATTCTTTTCTATTCAAAGAGCAAGGATTACATCTGGAATGAACCTCACGTAAAGATGGCGGATGAAGAAATACTTAGACTTTTTCCCAAAGTAGATAAGAATGGAAACAGATATACCACTACGCCTCTTCACGCGCCGGGTGAAACGCGAAACGGAAAAACGGGTCAGCTCTGGAAGGAATTGTTGCCTCCTAAAGGGAGGCATTGGAGAGTATCCCCTGAAGAACTGGATAAGCTTGACAAGGCAGGTAGAATTGAATGGTCTTCGACCGGGAATCCGCGGAGGATCATTTACGCCCATGAAAAGGTCTTAAAAGGTAAAAAGCTTCAAGACATATGGGAGTTTAAAGACCCCCAGTACCCTTCTTATCCTACCGAAAAAAACCTTGATATGCTTAAGCTAATCGTCGAAGCTTCATCTAATCCTAACGATATAGTTCTCGACTGTTTTGCTGGTTCAGGTACTACACTTGTTGCAGCTGAGCGTAAAGGTAGAAGGTGGATTGGCATAGATTCATCCCAAGCAGCAATAAGGGTAATAGAAAATCGGATGCTTTTTGAAGGCAAGTTTTCCCCTATCAGCGTTTTTAGGGTGGATGAGGATTTATGAACGAATGGGTCGAACGCAGCATCAAACTTGCTAATGCCCCCGGTTACTTGGATAAACTTCACGAGGTTTATCCCGTTGATATCGAAGAAAAAAGACAGTTGAAAGAGGGCCTTGAACAAGAAATTTCAGAGGCGTTAAGTTCTGGAGATGACGAAAAACTAATGGCGATTCTTCTGAAACAAAAGAAGTTTTCACTCAAAGACCCGTATGTTGGTTTTCTGAAGCAAGACCCAAGCGCAATTAAGAACAATCCCCAGACAATAAAACGGATAGTAAGTAGAATAAAAAAACAAGGATTATCGGGTATCCTTTCTGGAATAACAGAGGAGAAAGAAGCTAATCGGAAAATGGGGCAAAGGTTTCACCGTTGGCTGCCTACTTTAGGTTACCCTTTCCTTGACGAGAAGGCTTTAGAGAAAACTAGTGCTATTGCTTTTCTTGATGGGGGAGAATCGAAGCTAAAAACTTTTGCAGAAGGAAAATTCGGGATTAAACTCGAAAAAAAACCAGATTTCTTAGCCAAGGCTAGAAATACTTATATCATAGGTGAAGCTAAATTCCTCTCCAGCCAAGGGGGCAGTCAAAACAATGATTGCAGAGATGCTCTAAAGTTACCAAAGGGTCGCTTAGGTATTGCTCTAGGGGTTGCAGTTCTCGACGGGGTCATGTGGATACCTAGTAATTATGTAATGTTCAGAGAGGTAAGTACATTAGGAGGTGTTGCACTTTCTGCTCTACTACTTAAGGATTTTCTGGAAAGCTTGGCAAAATAAAAAAGCCCCCCTCCTCCCTTGACTTTAGCCTTCTAGTCTGATACTATTTAGGATGGAACCTTCGCCTTTCGTAAAGTGGCTCCTTGACCCCGGGATATGGATAGGCGCGACGCTTGCAGCGGCGGGGCTTCTATCGTGGGTCGTCTCGGCGCTCATAAAAGCGGGAATCAGGCAGGCCGACAAGGCTCGGGGTCCCGAGGTGTTCGCGCGCGCAAAGCGCACAATGACGCTTCTGGGCGCGCTGCGCTGGCTGCTTTTAATCATCGTCTGGATAACGGCTGTCGTCACGGTGCTCCGCAAACTCGGGATAGAAATAGGCCCAATACTCGCCGGGTTGGGCGTTGCGGGCGTTGCCGTGGGTCTGGGCGCGCAAAGCCTTGTCCGCGACATGCTGAACGGGCTCTTCATCATCATAGAGAACCAGTTCCGGATATCGGACGTTGTCCGCATCGGCGAGGCGGTCGGCACTGTGGAAGCCATAAGCCTGCGGACGACAGTCATACGCGGACTCGACGGGCATCTGTACACAATTCCGAACGGCGAGATAAAGCTAGTGGAGAACATGACAACCGTTTGGGCGCGCGCGATCGTGAACGTCGGCGTTGCCTACCGCTCTGAGATAGAGCGCGTGGTCGAGGCGCTGAAGCATGCGGCTGAAGACCTCAAGCGCGACAAGGCGTTCTCGGCCTATCTCATGGAAGAAGCCGAGATAAAGGCGATAGAGGCGTTCAACCCTTCGTCCATCGAGGTAGCCCTGTGGGTGAAGTGCCTGCCCTCCAAGCAGTGGGATGTGGCGCGAATGGCGCGCCGGCTCGTGAAGCGCCGGCTCGAGGAGGCAGGCATCGAGATTGCGTTCCCGCAGGTGACTCTCTCCCTTCACCCGAAGGCGGAAGAGTTCGTTGATGCACGCTTCGCAAAAAAACCAGTCGTCCGCAGGAGGTGAGCGATTCCCGATATCGAACGCAGGGATTTGATACTCGAGGCCACCACGTCGAGAGGGGTAAAGCTCAGGCTGCGGCCCATGACCGGGGACGACTGGGACGTGCTCTACAAGTGGAACAACGACCCGGAAGTCATCTACTGGTCCGAGGAGGAGGATACAACAGGCTGGTCTCTGGAGGATATGAAGCGCAAGTACCTCTCAATTATCGAAAAGGGCGGGATAAACTTCATCGTCGAGACGGGTTCAAGACCAATAGGCGAGTGCTGGCTTCAGCCCATGAACCTCGCGCGGATATCGGAAAGATTTCCGGGCAAGGACCTGCGCAGGATAGACTTCATGCTTGGAGAGAAGGATTACTGGGGCCAGGGCATCGGTTCGGCGGTCATAAAGAAGGTAACGGAGTTCGGGTTCATGCGCGAGGAAGCGGACATGATATTCGGCTGCTTCGTGGCGGACAACAACACGAGAATCCTGCGCGTGCTCTCCAAAGCCGGATACGTTCTCTTCTCGAAGGAAAAATCCGCCTCGCGAAAGCGCGAGTTCAATCTTGACCTCTACCAGACGAGGGAGGCGTTCCTTGCCAATCAAAAAAAGGAGTGAAGAATGGAAGTTCTGAGAAAGCACGATGTGGTTCTTGAAACGTCAACCTCGCGAGGGCTCGCGTTGAGGCTGCGGCCCATGACCGAGGGCGACTGGGAAGTTCTCCACAAATGGAACAGCGACCCCGACGTACTTTACTGGTCAGAGGAGGACGACATCGAGTGCTGGCAGCTCGAAGACATGATAGGGATGTACCGCATGGTGAGCGAGCGCGCCTACTGCTTCATAATCGAGGCGGAGGGCAAGCCTATAGGCGAATGCTGGCTGCAGCAAATGAACCTCGAGGAGATCTCCGCAAGGTTTCCGGACAAGGACGTGCGCAGGATGCCTATCATGATAGGAGAGAAGGATTACTGGGGCAGTGGCGCGGGCACTGCCGTCATCCGTGCGCTGACGGAGTTCGCCTTCCTTCGGGAAGGCGCCGACATGATGTTTGCCTGCGCCATCAAGGGCAACAACGCAAGATGCCTGCGGGCGTTCGAGAAGGCAGGATATGTTTTCCACTCGAAGGAGGAATCATCCTCCGAAAAATGCGACCACAATATCCATCTTTTCCTGACGAGGGAGATGTTTGAAGCCAATCGAAAAAGGGATTCCGCATGATGCGCGGACTCATGACACCGAATGCCCGCTGCGCATGCGTTTTTGGGACCCTTTTTGCCATACTCGTCCCCGGATGCAGGGAGAGGGCCGACAAACAGAATCAGCGTACGCCGCTGGTATCGCCGTCAGGCGCGTTCGTTCTCAAGATGCCTGTCGAGCGGATTGCTGAGTATCATTACTGGCGGCTCGAAATAAGGGACACCGCCTGCAACCTTCTCTACAAGGACAAGGAAGGTTTCCCCGCTCGCTTCAACGTTTACTGGTGCTGGGACTCGATCGATATCGTCTGGCTCTACAACTCCGACGACGGAAAGGTCTACTTCTATTCGCCCCAAAAGACGACTCAGCGATCGCCGTCCTCTCTCGGAGACCCAGATCTTACTTGCTGGTCGAAACACTTCTGGGGCTTCGGCCGCAGGAACGAGTGCGGTCTCCCTGTAGCGCCTCCGTCCTCCCTCTATCCGGAGTACGTGAAATGAAAACGCTGAATCTCTGTCTTCTTGCCGGATTTGCGGGATTGATCATCCTCCCTTCTGCGCAATTCGCGGCAAAGATAGTAGTTAAGACCTCTGATCCGCAGTCCATTGCTACCCTATGCCTTTCCATAACGCCGCTGGTATCCTACCCCGGCGCGCTCCAAGAAACAAGGGAAGCGTTCGGCGACTGCTACGTGGTCGAACTCCCGCAATCGCTGGACCCGCTCCAATCCATTCCAGGGACCCATGCCGTCTGGGCGGCTGGCTCGGGATCGGTCATCCCCCTTATTGAAAACCCGCTCCGCACGCTTGCGCCCTGCCCCGATTCATCATGGGGCGGGCCCTATGAACCTGACGACGAGTGGTTCTCGACACAGTGGGACAGGGCCGTTACTCGCATAGACTGGGCATGGAACGTCACCAAAGGCTCTAAAGACGTGCTGGTCGCCATACTGGATACGGGCGCGGACACCGCCCATCCGGACCTGCGGACAAACCTCGTTGCCGGATACAACTTCGTGGACACGTCCGCAACCGTCCAGGACGGTCACGGCCACGGCACCGCGGTCTCGGGAGTCGTCGCGGCGGAGATAGACAATCTTATCGGCGTCGCGGGAATAGCGCAGGCGTCCATAATGCCTCTCAAGGTGGTTGCAGACAACGGCTACTACCAGAACGCCGACCTAATCCAGGGAATTCTTTACGCATCCGATCACAGGGCGAGAGCTATCAACATGAGCCTCGGCGGCAGCCAGGACACCCTTCTTGCGCGCGCCATAGACTACGCCTGGCAGCATGGGGTATTCATATGCGCGGCAGCCGGAAACTCGGGCGCCGACTCCTCGCTCTATCCTGCCGCATACCCGAACGTTGTATCCGTCGGCTACACCACTGAGGCCGACGAGCGCGGCTCCGGCTCTCACTACGGACGCAACGTGGATATATTCGCGCCCGGGGTTCAGGTCGCGTCGACCTCTCTTGGCGGCGGCTACGGCGCGTTTACGGGCTCATCCATCGCCTCGCCTGAGATTGCGGGCCTTGCAGCACTCGTGCTGAGCCTTGAACCTTACTGCACGAACAGGGACGTCCGGGACGCCATTCTTGCAAGCGCGGACACCATCGACGTCGATATAGGCAGAGTGCCGCGCATGAGCGCCGGCCTCTTTGCGTCCTCCGCACGCTTTGTACAGAAGGACACCTTGAGGTTCGACTACGCGTCATCCAAGCCCGCATCCTACACGCTCACGTTCTTCGACGCCGCAGGCCGCAAGGTATCGGAACGCCAGGGGTCCACCGCCGAGCTTGGCCGAATAGACTTCAAGCCTCTCCTTCCCTCCGGAGTCTACTTCTGGGTCATGAGCACATCCTACGGCGCATCTTCAGGAAAGATAGTCTACTTCAAGTGACGTCCGGAAAAAAGAAAAAAGGCGATATGGGAGAGGAAAGCGCTTGCCGCTTTCTCGAATCGAAGGGCTACAAGATTCTTGCCCGCAACTTTCACACGGCCTGGGGCGAGATAGACATAATCGCCTGCCACTCCTCCACCATCGTCTTTGTAGAGGTCAAGACGCGCTCTAGCTCGCACTTTGCCGCTCCTGAGGAGTCCGTCACTCTCACAAAGCAGGACCGCATGCGCAGGGCTGCAGAGCTGTGGCTTGCCGAACACTTTCCAAACGACTCTCCGCAATGCCGCTTCGACGTAGTTTCCATTACACTGCCCCAGTCTCCCGCCGTCATCCGCATCGAGCACTTCGAGGCCGCGTTCGAGTGAAGCCTACACTCTCAGCGCAGGATTGAGACCTTTCTGCGTGCGCTCTCCGCGTTTATCTGAACGGTATACAAGCCTGTGGGAGCCCTGTCGCCCCAGCGTATTTTGCCGGTTCCCGAAGGTTCGGTTATGCTGCGCTTCATACTCAGGATAGCCTGGTTCGTTGAATCTTCTTTCCTCTGCAAGCTCCCTGATAACATCAAACTTGAAAGTGCAGGGACCTATTTTGTCTAAAACCATGTCTCTGTTATTTGCGAGGACGTCTCGCGTGATGCGAGGCGGCTCCGACCTTTTTGTACACGAAATCATACACACCTTCCTTTTAGTGTCTCAATTTTATCTTTTTGACATCTCAATCGTGCAGTCAGGTCGAACTAACCTGAGTAAAAAAACCTGAAAAAAAGGCAGTCTCATGCAATTCGTCCCGCCAATAAAACTTACTTCCTTTAGATTCTTAACCTTTGCTAATTTAAGAATACCACTGGGAGGCATCCCGTAGCACCAGAGATTCAGTTTTTTCAATCCTTTTATCTCGGCAAGCTCACCTACATCTGCCCGCGAGAGTACCCCATATGTTAAGTATACAGCTATGCCTGTAGGAAGCATCTTAAGGGTATTAATCGCATCTTCTCTTTGGTGAAAATAGCAGTCAATGTCCGTCGAGACAACAGTAAGTCCGGGAAACCTCTTCAGCGCTTCGATAGTAAATACCCGTTCAGGGTCGAACCTGCCAAAGATATACTGATAATAGCCGTAATCGGCCTGCATAGTCAAAATATTTTTCAAAATGCTGTCAGGCAGAAGACAAAGCTCGGAATAATAACCGCCGACAAGTTTGTCATTTACCCAGAGACAATTATTAGCGCTATACGCGTGAACGAACCTGTCCAATTTTCCATCGTTTATTCCTTTAATGCCTTCTTCGATTCGGAAATCGAGGGAATCTTCGCCCTGCCAGGGATAGCAAAACCCATCCATTGCATTCGGGTCGTAGAGAGGAACTACATCCCTTCCTATGCTCCAGCCGCTCGTATTGACTGAGTCAGTCCAGCCCGCATACTGGCCCCGGCAAGTGGTTACGAGCCACCTGGCCTCGGGTGGTTCGTTTTCTTTTCTGCAGCCGGGTAATTCCATAAACAAAAACCCGATCATTGACAGGTTTAGTAAAATTCTTTTCATTCCGATACCCACGATGTTACATCTTTCCCTGACCCGTGCAATGCAAATCTGATATTCGACCCTATTGTAAACAAAAGAGGGTTGATGTCAAGAAGAGGGGGTGAGGTCAGTATAGAACTATCTTGCGGATGCCGGGCTCTATCCGGTCCCCGTCAACCTTGATGAAGTAAAGCCCTTGCGGCTGACCTTTTCCCCAGATGATGACGCCGGCGCCGCCGGGCTTGTCTAACGTAGCCAGACACTTGCCCTTCACGTCCGCTATCCTTGCCTGGAACCGAACAGGCCAGGAGCTGTACCTTATGGTAATCTCACCTGCCGAGCTTGCGCTGACATCCCAGGAGGCTAGCATCCATCGGGCTATATCGTACTTTTCTCTTGCCTCTGCGAGTCTTTTGCGGCCCGCTTCGAGTCTCTGGTCCCTGTCAGGGCGCTGGGTAACCGCTCGCCACGCCTCTATAGCCTTCTTCCATGCTTCCTCCGCTTCCTTCCATCTTTCTCTTGCGCCGGCCCAGCTTCCCTGGCGCTCCTCTAGGAGCGCGAGTTCCTCCAGGCGCACTGCTTCAGCCTCCGCAAGATAGGCGGAAACGTCGAGCACGTCGAACGCAGGGTCGCCTGCCCAGTAGAGGAGAATACTCCTGTTTGAAGCAAGGTTTTTTTGAAAGGTTTCCATTCCCAGATGAGCAAAAGTGGATTTTGATCCTTGCGAATCCAAGTCTTTGCAGATATCATTGTATATACTCAACGGGAAACAAAACGCCTCAGTAACTATAAATATTAAGGCGGTTTCTATTATCTCGTGCCACAGACCAATTCTCAACTTTACAAAGTCGTCTGCATTTCCTTTCTGATCTTGTGCATATCGGTCAAAAACCTCATATTCGTGGGAAACCTGGATTACTGCACTCCGTAGGTGTTTTTCCATTAACGTCTCAAGCACTTTGGTTTTTTCCATATTGCTCATGCCGTCGTAAGGCGGAATATCTATGATTTTCTCCCGATCGATACTCTCTTCTATGGTTGGCCCTGAAAAATGAAGGCCAGTAGATATTCCCATGATAGGGTTTTGCGGGTCAATTATTTTTTTTGAGTCCGCTTCTTTCGACCGATTTTTTACCCAATCGTTTCTTATCCTGTAGCTAAGTTCAACATTTCCTGCTTTTAGAATGTTGAAGGCGTCAAAAGGACTCAACATTACATCTATCGTATGATTGAAACCACCCGAGCCGGTCGGAGTTATTTTTTCACAAGAGATGAGCTTCGAAAATGCTCTTCGTTTCGTCTTCATGGGTTCGGCTTGCAATCTCTCTTCTTCCTCCTTGGCTACAAAGATCTTCAGATTGAAAGTATAAGAACCGACACGCTGGCAAACCTTGTTTAACTGATCTGTAACCACTTCGGGGGTTATTTTCCCTGTCCGGAGAGGACTCTCCCTTACCGCCTTAATAAAACCCTTATTTACCGACTTGCTATCCACTTGTACCTCCATTCCTGATTGTTGAGTTATCAGAATTTTAGTCGTTCAGATGACGAGCGCAATTGAAATCTGACGAGGAAGAAATTCAAGGAATTGGCGTAATTATTACTGTTTCAAAGGTGTCGCGGAAGTCAATATAACAATCGGGCAGTATTTTGTGAAGCCTTTCTATCGTAGTTCTCTTTATATTTTTAAGGCGGGGGTCCTTTCCAATCATTAAACGTTCCAGATTTCTGGCGTGTCGAAGCTGCATCAACTCACTATCGGCCAACCTGTCAGATTTATACATCCACAGCGAGAGTCTGCGCAGGTTTGGAAAAGCAAGAAGCTGTCTGATGTTTCTGCCTGTGGGTTCGCCAATCTGACAATCTATTGTGATTTCTTTATCTAAAAGCTTCAGACTGTCGAGAAAGGGCTCGGCGCGTTTGCCGTCCGTTAGGTACATATCAAGATAAGAAAGCCTGGGGAAGCGCCTGAGATTCTGCGGCGGGGCATTGATTGCAGGAGTGAAGCCGAGAAAACCTCGCTCAGGTCTCTTCAGCTTCTCAGAATCGTAAAACAAGCTAACGCTTTGAACGTCCTTGAGCTGGTCGTCCTCGAGCTTGAGAAGCTCATCAAGATATCCGCCGGAAAGCTTGCCGCCCACCCAGAGGAAGCCGTCCCTGTAGTAGTAATCGATCGTATCCTCTTCGTTCCACAAGTAGCAATAACCTGATTGCTGCTCGCTGGTAAGGCTAAGGCATCTTCTCTTAAGAAGAAGAACCTTCTCATCAGGTTTCAAGAAAACCGAATCCACCGTCTTGCATGCGACTGTGTTGTCCACGAATCTCCCCATGGTGTAAACCTCGGTAAGGATTATTACAAGGTGCGGTGCGGTAGGTTCAGGCTTCCTGCAACCGAGCGCGAAGACCAAAAGGGTCGATATAAGCACAAGGATTGTCTTCTTCATCTGCTTCCTTCAATCCTATTGTAAACAAAAGAGGGTAGGTGTCAAGGGTTCATCCTTATCCCAGGCGAGCGCTTCGCGTGAGTTCCGAAATCGCCGCCGCAACGTGTCTTCCGGTGACACCGCTCATTTACCCCAAACCTTTACCCCAAACGTCTGCTACGCATACGTCTGGGGACCCCGAACCTTTACCCCAAACGTCTGCTACGCATACGTCTGGGGACCCCGAACCTTTACCCCAAACGTCTGCTGCGCATACGTCTGGGGACCCCGAACCTTTACCCCAAACGTCTGCTGCGCATACGTCTGGGGACCCCGAATCTGCCCCGCGCTCAGAGCCCGTAGAGTATGAGCGTCAGTCCTCCGTGTACGGCGGCGAGCGCGATGCCTGCAACAGCGAGTGTCCGGTGCAGAGGCAGGTAAGCCTTTTTCAAGACGGGCGCCAGCTGCTTGCGCATGAGTCCGCCTAAAAGGGTCAGGAGGAAGATGCCGAATACTATAATGCCCAGAATCTTCAGAAATGAAGGCGTTACAATGTCGTAGATGGTCACCACTTCCTCAAATCTTGATGTTCACGGATGTCTTGGTCGCGTGCTTGGTCGTGAACTCGTCCGCGTTGTCGGGTCCGTATGCAAGAAGCACCTTGTATGTCTGACCTGCAACAAGCGCGCGGTCGCGGGGGTCGCCCGAATCCAGGGGAATCGTAAATGAAATCCTCGTGCCGGTGCCGGTCTCCTGTCCCTGCTTGGATGTAATGTTGTTCGAACCCTGGGCGTCCGCATCCGGCTCGTGCGAAAAGTTCGAGTTGCCGTACTGGTCGGATATGAAGACATCGCTACCCTGGACGTAGCCGATTATGAAGTTCGCGTCCTTCATCGACGTGGTCGGGTCGAAGCCCACCGCCACCCAGCCCCTTGTGGGCGCAAAGAGCCTTATGTCGAGATTGGTTCCATCAACCCGCCACTCGAGCGTTATCCCCGACGCCTCGACCTTCTCGTAGCCCAATTCGCCCACCGTTATGTAGCTTGCGCGGGTGAGGGTGTCTGCGCCGAATGAGTTGGCGACTATCAAAGTAACGTCGTAGGAGCCAGTGGAATCGTAGACGTGGGTCGGATTCTGTATACTCGAAGTATCGCCGTCGCCGAAGTCCCAGAGCCAGGTGTCCGGGCTGTTCGCAGATGAATCCGCAAACACGACCGTAAGGGGAGGGGGTCCCTCAAGAGGCGCGGCGCCGAATGCTGCCTCGGGAACCTTTGATGCGCACCCTGCAATGAGTGCGGCAAGAGCCGGGATCAAGAGTTTTTTCACGTTTTCCTCCTTATATCGTGAGCATCAAGGATGCCGTTTTTACGTGCGGTGATGTGAAGTTGTCCGATGCGCCCGCGGCAAGGATTATCTTGTAGATCTTGCCCTTATCGAGAACCTTGTCGTACTTGTCTGCCGAGTTCATGGGTATGGAGAAGTGAATCTCGGTCAGGTCTTCGCTCTCCATGCCTGATTTTTCCTTTATATCGTCCGTTCCGCCGAGCTTCGTGTCCGGGCTGTGGGAAGTAAGACTCACCCCGAACTCGTCGGAGAAGTACGCGGTGTCCGCCTTCACGTAGCCTATTATCAGGTTCGCGTCCTTCATTATGTTCGAGGGCGCGAAGCCTATCGCGACCCAGCCCTTTGCAGGCGCCATAAGCTTGACATGGAGGAAGCCTAGCGTATCCACCCTCCACATCAAATGGAAGTCCTTAACGAGTGTGTCCTGATACTGTGGTTCGACCTGCATCATGCTCGTCGAATCGCTTTCCACCTTCGTCATGTCCTGCTGGGCGTTTGTTTTTGCGCAGGCAAGAAAAATGACCAGAGCGGCCATTATCCATATCTTCTTCATAGTTGACTCCTTTTTTGTTATTTAATCACAATCACGAGGCTCGCGGCGCCGTCGGTCGGCCGCTTGAAGCTGAAGTTTCCTTGAGCGAGTAGTACGCGGAGTCCTTGACCGCAAGCAGTGCAGGTCCCTCTCTCGGTCCTGCGCTGAAGGCAGCCTTGGGCGCAGTTCCCCGGTTGCTACCGATAACGGTAACCGCGATTTATCACAATAATGCTTCACTTTATTTTATCTCTCATTAGCTTCTCCATGGTGTCGGCCGATCTCAAGACCTTCACTCCCGGCCCCTTGCAAG